>RFQD01000272.1 GCA_009925875.1 Microbacteriaceae bacterium
GTTCGGTGTCGGCACCGAGTGCCGGAATCGGCCCCATCACCGGTTCGTACGACTCGGCCGTCACCGGCGGAATCAGGCTACGCGCGGTCTCGCCGTTGGGCAGGCCCACCTCGCGCCAGCGGTTGCGCGCGGCGAGTTGCGGATGAGCCGAGAACTCGAGCATGTTGCGCAACTGCGCGTTGGCGACTCCCGCCTCTTCTAACCGGGCGATTGCTTGCGTCACGGTGAGGGTGGAGAAAACGGCGTTGATCACATCGTGCAGAGCGGGGCGGTTAGCCACTCGTTGTGTGCCCGCATCAAAGCGCGGATCGGTCGCCACCGATGCGTCACGCAAGACGACATCGCAGAACTTGACCCACTCGCGTTCGTTCTGAATCGAGAAGAAAACCGTGCCGTCACTCGTGTTGAACGGCCCGTACGGTGCGATGGTGGCGTGTTGCCCACCGGAGCGCGCCTGAGGCGTGCCGCCGTATTGGGCGTAGAGGTAGGGCTGCATCATCCATTCGCCCAGCGCTTCGAGCATCGAAATCTCGAGCACATCCCCCTTGCCCGTTCGACCGCGCTGGATGAGCGCCGACAGCACCCCGGAATACGCATACATGCCGGCCGCAATGTCGGCGACCGACGTGCCGGCCGCAATGTCGGCGACCGACGTTCCGACCCGACTGGGTACCTCGGGTGTGCCCGTGATGCTCACCAGCCCCGATTCGCACTGCACGAGCAGGTCGTACGCCTTCTTCTGTTCGTATTCGCCGCCACGACCGTAGCCCGAGATTGAAACATAGATGAGCTGCGGGTTGAGTGCGGTTGCCTCGGCAGGGCCGAGCCCGAGTCGTTCGATTGCGCCTGGTGCGAGGTTCTGAATGAACACGTCTGCCTTGGCTACGAGTGCGCGCAGAGCGGTGATGCCCGCCTCGCTCTTGAGGTCGAGCACGACGCTCTCTTTGTTGCGGTTGATCCAGACAAAGTAGCTCGCCTCGCCGTGCACGGTCGTGTCGTACGCGCGGGCGAAGTCACCGGCGTCGCGTTCGATCTTGATGACGCGCGCACCGAGGTCGCTGAGTTGCCGGGATGCGAACGGCGCGGCCACGGCCTGTTCGAGACTGATGACGGTGATGCCGTCGAGTGGGCGGGGTGCGGTGGTGCGCGGTGCGCTTGTGCCGGTCACGCGCGGTCCTTTCGACGCAGGATGCTCTTCGCGCGATCGACCACGGGCTTGTCGATCATCTCGCCGTCGAGCTGGGTGGCACTGCCCTCAAGCGTGACAACTTGGGTGGCCCAGGCAACCTGCTCGTCGGTCGGCGTGAAACCGGCGACAACCGCGGCCACCTGCGCTGGGTGAATGCACATCTTTGCCCCGAACCCGAACGCAGCCGACCGGCGCGATTCGGTCTCGACGAGGTCGACATCCTGGATGCTCACACTCGGCGAATCGATGGGAGCCGCAAGTCCTGCCGCTCGCGACGCAATGACAATCTGCGCACGTGCCGCGTCGAAGACGGCCGGCTCGGTGGCGTTCACGTCACGTGCGAAGTCGACCGCGCCAAACGCAAGTCGCGCAACGCCCTGCGCGCGCGCAATGTCGTTCGCGTTGGCAATACCGGCCGCGGTCTCCAGCAGGGCCACAACGGGAAGCCCCAGCTGTCGGTGAATCTCCTCGACGTCGTTGGCCGACTCGGTTTTGGGGAGCATCACGCCGAGCAATCCGTGGTCTGGTTGAGCCACGAGTGCGCGCAGTGCGACGAGCTCCTGAGCGAGATACGGGTCTTGAGGGTTGACGCGAACGAGAGCGCGCACGCGTGAGGAGCCAGGTGTGAGGGCGTCGGTGACGTGCGCGAGCGCATCCACTTTGTTTGTCAGTGCGACAGCGTCTTCGAGGTCGAG
>RFQD01000273.1 GCA_009925875.1 Microbacteriaceae bacterium
GGGCGAAACTCTCGAAGAGTATTGGTGGTGCACGGAGCGGATCTTTGACTGGAGTTCCGAATCGTCCGCGGATGGTGCGGATTATCTGGGCCCAAATCTCATCCTGGACGACGGCGGCGATGCAACCCTGTTGGTGCACAAGGGGCGCGAATTCGAGATTGCGGGTTCGGTTCCACCTGCGGCGCCCGACGATTCGGCCGAGTACCGCGTCATCCTCGAGCTCCTGAGAAGCAGCGTTGCGATGACGCCCTCTCGCTGGACGCGGGTGGCGAGTGAGGTGCGTGGCGTATCCGAGGAGACCACGACGGGAGTGCACCGACTCTACGAACTGCATCGTGATGGAGCCTTGTTGTTTCCGGCAATCAACGTGAACGATGCCGTCACCAAGAGCAAGTTCGACAACAAGTACGGCATACGCCACTCGTTGCCCGACGGACTCAACCGCGCAACGGACGTTCTCATGGGCGGCAAAGTGGCATTGGTGTGTGGCTACGGAGACGTGGGTAAGGGATGCGCGGAGGCCCTGCGCGGGCAAGGTGCTCGTGTCATCGTGACCGAGATTGACCCGATCTGCGCACTCCAAGCGGCAATGGATGGCTATCAGGTTTCCACCGTCGAAGAGGTGATGGCAGATGTCGATATTTTTGTTACGGCCACGGGCAATAAGAACATCATCACGCTGGACCACCTTCTCGCAATGAAGCACATGGCTGTTGTGGCCAATGTCGGGCATTTCGACAACGAAATCGACATGGCGTCGCTCGAGGCCCTCGCCGGTGCCCAACGAATCGAAATCAAGCCGCAAGTCCACGAGTGGCGACTGCCCTCGGGCCGTAGCGTGCTCATTCTGAGTGAGGGGCGCCTCATGAATCTCGGAAACGCCACCGGACACCCGTCCTTCGTGATGAGTGCATCGTTTACAAATCAGGTGCTCGCGCAAATCGAACTCCATGTTCGGAACGACAACTATCCGGTCGGCGTCTACGTGTTACCGAAAGAATTGGACGAGAAAGTTGCTCGTCTTCATCTCGATGCGCTGGGCGTCCGTCTCACCACATTGACCCCAGCACAGGCGGCCTACATTGGCGTTCCGCAGAATGGTCCCTACAAGGTCGACCACTACCGTTACTAGAGTGGCAAGAGCGGAACGAGCGGAACGAGCGACACGAATCGAGCAGATATGACGCATCGCATCCTGGTTGTCGATGATGAAGACATCATCCTCGAGATGGTCGCGATTGCCTTGACCGACCGCGGGTACACGCCTGTCGTCTGTAATAGCGGTACGGATGCGCTGACCGTGTTTCGTGAGACCAAACCCGATTTGGTTCTGCTGGACATCCAATTACCCGGACGAGACGGCATCGAGATCTGCCGAGACATTCGCGCCGAGTCGGGCACGCCCATCATCATGCTGACGGCGAACGGAGAGACCGAGAGTCTGGTTTTGGCGCTCGAAGCGGGAGCGGATGACTACATCGTGAAACCGTATAAGGCCGAGGAACTGACGGCACGCATTCGCGCACGTCTCAGACCTGCTGTCGAAGAGTCGCCCAAGGTTGTGGGGATTGGAGATCTCACAATTGATGTCGCCGGTCACGAGGTGCGTCGCAACGGCGAACCTCTCTCGTTAACTCCGCTCGAGTTTGACCTCTTGGTGGCACTGGCATCACAACCGTCTGTGGTTTTCACGCGCGAAATGCTTCTGGAACAGGTGTGGGGTTATCAGTACAAGGCTGACACGCGTTTGGTTAACGTGCACGTGCAACGCCTCCGCGCAAAAATCGAGGAGGACCCCGACAACCCGCGCGTGGTGATGACGGTTCGAGGTGTGGGGTATCGCGCGGGCTCCGTTGTCTAGGTTGAGTTCTCGCTCATGA
>RFQD01000274.1 GCA_009925875.1 Microbacteriaceae bacterium
GGGCAAAGGCACCTTCATTGGCGACGGCGTGACGGTATTTCCCGTCTGGACGACGGGAACGGACATGACCAACGTCTGCTTCAAGACCAAGCATCTGACGGTGACCGAAGTTGACGGTAGACCTGACGTCAATCTGCTGGCCGTCACTAACAACGGTCACCGCGATCACGTCGTGATTGAGGGAGACATCTTCGAGGGTGGCTGGCAGAACCGCGTCGCCGCCTGCACGATCATCATTCCGAGAGGCCAGACGATTGAAGTTCCGGTTGCATGCGTGGAGCAGGGTCGCTGGCACGGCACGCAGCACCACGGTCGCCAGGTGCGACGAGCTCCGTATCGCACGCGAGCTCGCCTCAATGCCAATCTCGAGCTCAACCTGCTCAATGGTTTAGCGGACGCGAGCGCCGTTCAGGGGGAAGTGTGGGACGACATCGCCCGCTTCGAGCGCACACGCGGAGCCGTGGTCGGTCACTCGCTCGCTCTCTCGATGGAACAAGTCGAAGGTGACGCGTCGGGCCTCGAGCGCGTCTCTCTCTTACCCGGACAGCGCGGAGTCATCATTGGCATTGGTGGATATATCGCCGCCGCCGAGATCTTCGGATCCCACGAGGCACTGAAGCAACGCTTTGACGCCATTGTCAACGCGGCTCGCTACGAGGGACTCGATGCGCCGAACCGGCCCACTCCCAATTACCTCGCTCGCGACTTCGCTGGCGTTCTGGAGCGTTCCAACATGGAGACTCGACGCGCGGTTCCCGAGCGCGTGGAAACGCCGGTGGGTCCGCTGGCCATCACGAGCTACGCGTTGGCCGCCGGGCTCGTTCACGCGGCTGTTTTCAACATTCAGCACGCGTAACCGTAATGGTGAGAGCGCGAGTTCGCGCATCCAGCACGTTTCGAAGCCTACAAAAGATTGGAGACCCCATGGCACACATCAATCATCCCCTTCGCGAGGCTCGCCACGTCGGCGTTCGGGCCGCGGGGTGCCTCATCGGGCTCGCCTGTGGCGACGCACTCGGGGCGCACTATGAATTTGGCCCCGTGTTGGGCTCGGACGTTCTTATCGACATGATCGGCGGTGGCCCCTTCGACTTTGAACCGGGTGAATTCACCGATGATACGGCGATGGCTCTGGGTATTGCGCGGGGGATTGTTCCCGCGCATCACCGGAGAGATCCCGCGGGTGCTGATGCCATAGACATACGTCGCGTCCTCGCACAGTGGCTCGATTGGCTGGAGGTCACAAAAGACGTCGGCGTTCAGACCGGTGCGATTTTGGGTCAACTCCGTCGAGCCGGACGAATTGACGAGAAGTCATGCCGAGCGATTTCGAAGCGTCATCACGCGGAGTCCGGAAATCGTTCGGGGGGAAACGGCGCTCTGATGCGCACGGCACCGGTCGCGTTGGCGTACCTGCATGACACCACCGGATTGGCGGCGATGGCTCGCCGCGTGGCACAACTGACGCACTGGGAAGAGGCGGCGGGCGATGCGTGCGTGCTCTGGTGTTTTGCGATTGTGAACGCGATTCACACCGGCCAACTGAACATTCGGGTCGGTCTCGATGAGCTTCCCGAAGAGCGTCGCGCCTACTGGATCGAACGGCTCAACGCGGGCGGTGTGGCCTGCGGCCTGATCAACGACCTGCGCGAAGTGTTCGAGGAGCCGCAAGTGCAGCACCTGGGCATGGTGCACGAGGTGGTGTCGGCCCACCATGGCAAGCAGCGCATGGTGGCGCAGCCGGTGCAGCTGGCCCGCACGCCAAGCCGCATCACGCGTGCCGCGCCGCGCCGTGGCGAACACACGGAAGAGGTGCTGGCCGAAATCGGGATCGGTCCCGCGGACATTGCGCGACTGAAGTCGC
>RFQD01000275.1 GCA_009925875.1 Microbacteriaceae bacterium
GTCCGCCGGCGAAAGTGCCATGGTGGGCATCCTGGGTCCAACCCGGATGGATTACTCGGCGAACATGGCTGCGGTGCGCGCGGTCTCGCGGTATCTGTCGCGGCTTCTGAACACGTAACGATTTTGGCTGCGACTCGTCATCTGATGGGTTGCGTTGGTGACTAGTGAAATGAGAGGCACATTCGTGGCAGACCATTACGAGGTTCTTGACGTTCCTCGCGACGCCGACGCAGAGACAATCAAGAAGGCGTATCGACGTCTCGCGCGAGAGCTTCATCCCGATGTCAATCCCGACCCGAGCGCGCAGGAACAGTTCAAGCTCGTCACGCACGCGTATGAGGTTCTCTCCGATCCGGCACAGCGACAGCAATACGACATGGGGCCGCAGGCGGGCTTCCCGGGGGGATTCGGTGACTTTAGCGATATCTTCTCCACTTTCTTTGGCGGGGCGGCAGGCGGCGCGTCTCGCGGACCCCGGTCTCGGCGGGAGCGCGGCCAGGACGCTCTTATCCGGCTCGATGTGACGCTGGCCGAGGTCATTTTCGGTGTCACGAAAGAACTCGAAATCGACACGGCGGTGGAGTGCGAAACGTGCTCGGGAAACGGGGCGCAGCCTGGCACTCAACCGATTACCTGCGACATCTGTCGAGGTTCAGGCAATATTCAACGCACGGTCCGTTCCCTCATTGGAAACGTCGTCACGAGCGCGCCATGTGGTTCGTGTCGAGGATTCGGCACCACAATCCCGCACCCGTGCCCGACCTGTGTGGGTCAAGGTCGCGTCCGCGCTCGACGCACGGTACCCGTTGACGTGCCGGCCGGTGTGGATACCGGCGTGCGACTGCACCTCCCTGGCCAGGGTGAATCCGGACCAGGTGGAGGCCCGAACGGCGACCTGTATCTCGAGATCCGCGTGACCCACGACGACGTGTTCAACCGCGCTCAGGACGACCTGCTGTGCACTCTCGAAGTGTCGATGGTGGATGCAATCTTGGGAACGAGTGTCACGTTTCCAGCGCTCGACGGTGACGTCACGATCGACATCAAGCCTGGCGTGCAGAGCTCGGACGTGCTGACCGTGCGTGATCGTGGCGTCGGTCGGCTCCGAGGCTCGGGTCGGGGCGACTTGAAAGTGGGCATCCACGTGGTCACACCGACAAAGTTGTCAAGCAAAGAGAAGGATGCACTGACCGCCTTCGCCCAGATCCACAAGGCGCCCCCGCCCAAGATTGCGTCCTTCCAACAGGGCATCTTCGCCAAACTCCGCGACCGCTTCTTCTAGAAAATATGGCGCACTTCTATCTCGATGAGACCCTCATGTCGGCACGCGAGGGAGAGACGGTTACGCTCACCGGGGCCGAAGCTCGGCACGCGGGCAGCGTTAGCCGCCTCCGTGAAGGCGAGACGGTGCGCCTGGGTAACGGTTCCGGTCTCGTCTTGACGGTGGAGGCGCTGCGCGTCGATAAGGATCAGATTGACTTCCGCGTGCTTCGAAGTGACAACGTCGAATTGCACTCACCTCGGGTCATCCTCGTGCAAGCACTCACGAAAGGTGACCGTGACGAGCGAGCAATTGAAGCCGCCACCGAGCTCGGTGTGGACGAAATCGTGCCGTGGGGCGCCAGCCGCAGCATTTCGGTCTGGACGGGAGACAAGACAGTGCGGGGCGAGGAACGCTGGCGCACGATTGTGCGCGAGGCAACAAAGCAAAGCATGCGTGCCTTTGTGCCTCTCGTGCGGGAGCACGTTTCGAGCGAGCTGCTCTGCTCACACCTCGGACCCGCACTGATACTCGTTCTTGACCCGCAGGGTGACGTGACGACTGAAAGCGCATGGTCGCAGCTCGTCGCCGAAGCCCGCGCT
>RFQD01000276.1 GCA_009925875.1 Microbacteriaceae bacterium
CGCGACCACGTGGCAGTTTGCTATTGCCGATCACCTGACACGCTTCGACGCTGTGCCGGAAGAGTGGAACTTCACGCCCTCGCCATTCGGTGCAGACGTGGCCGCCCCGGAGTACGTGGGGATCCAGGAAGCACTCGCACAGGTCGATGAAGAGCAGCAACTTCAGTATCTGACCCACGCCGGCCGTGTTCTGGAACATCTGACCCGACAGGCACACGCCGCGATCTGGGCGTAATTTTTCGTCCAGCGAGACACGAGGGTGTGGGCATTGCGCTCGCACCCTCGTTGCCATATTCTGGGATTACCAACAACGAAAGGGGAACGAATGTTCACCAACGCAATAATTCTCGTGAACGGCGACGCCGAACCCGAGACCGCCCTCGTCGGTATCGGCGAGCCGTCGGATGTCGACGATATCGACGAACGAGTGTTCTACTACTTCGAGTCGCTCGACGAGATCGACGAAAAGCACACCGACCCCAAGGTCGCGGAATACTTCACCGTTCAAGGCGTGGAGTCGATGTGCTTCGGTTGTGACTACCAGCACGACATGACCATGCCCTACTGTCTCGATGACGGCTCGCAGACCGTACTGCTATGCCCGGACTGTATGCCCGGCTAAGCGGCACTCACGGAGAGACCCCGGCAGACCGCCGGGGTTTTTCTTTGCCGGCTAGGGTATTGCGCGGAGTGCCGGCGAGTCTTAGACTCGTACTGTCGGCAACACCGCCGGCACTAGTAGTTAGGGGAAGTGATGCGCAACGCATTACGGATTGACACCGAGGGTACGCCCACGCTGTTGGACTTGGACGCACCCGAGGGGTCGCTACAGGTGCTTCAGACCGCCGTGGACGGACTGATCGAACCGGTACGGGTTTCGAACTTGTTCGACCTGTACGCCAACGAAGAGGGGTTGTTTCGCAGCGACTTCACGATCAACCTATGGGCGCACGATATGTTCGGCGTGACGCTTCTCGGTCCCGTTGTCATTACTGGACTGACCGGTGAGAACGGCGAGACGCTAGGACTCGACCCGGTGGACGTTCGCATCCTCAGCGGATGGAAGATCGACCCGAGCGACGTCTAAAGCCGGCGAGACCGAGAGACCCCTCACCAGCACCAACGGTGGGGGGTTTTCTCGTTGCCCGAGACACGCCGAGGGTCTTGCCACGATCAGCGCGACCGCGTTAGTATCGTATTCACTAGGTCGCAAAGTGCGACCGGATAGGGGAAGTAACCGTGAAGTATCTCGAAGAGTCGGACGTGCTAGACACGCGGATTGACGCTACCGCGCCGGTGAACCGCAGCGTAACCGGATACGGTGCGAGCGTAGCGACGAACCGATCACTGCGCCTGGTGGGGCAGGACGGCCGCGCTCGTTGGTACCGCGTCTACGCCATGGTCTACGCGAACAACGCCGTACCGTTCGTGCGAGTCGGTGGCGAGGAATTGATCGCGTCGCGCATCTTCTGACGCTGGCCGCAAAAAAATCAGCACCGTCGAGACACGATCTCGGCGGTGTTGTGTTTGTGCCGGCACCGGCGTATCGTTGGTACTAGGTCGCGGAGTGCGACCGGACAGGAAAGGACGCAAAGTGAAAAAACCAATTTGCCCCAACTGCGGGGGATACATTCCAAACAACGAGACACCGGGCGCGTACATGGGCGCACTCTCACGGCGTGACAACGAGACTGAGATTTGCTCGGACTGCGGCACTCGTGAGGCAATGGAGGACTACATCCTCTCGATGAAGCAATCCGGCTACGGTCAGAACTAGGGGGAGATCATGCAACATACATTTATCGGCACCGGCGAGGGTAACTACGTCCGGTGTCTCTCGTGTGGCGGTATGTGGACGCT
>RFQD01000277.1 GCA_009925875.1 Microbacteriaceae bacterium
TCTCGCACCAGAAACGAGTCGGCGGCAAGTAAGGGAGTAATCGGGAGGCCCGTGATGTCGACAAAGTCGGTGCCATTCCAGCGGTAGCGCGTCGACTCGGTCATGTTTCTATTGTGGTGGCTTAGCTGAGAGGTGCCTGCGCAGGTTCTGTGCGGAATAGGCTCGGAGCATGTCTTCCCGGGTTCGTCGCGTTGCCGTCGGCGGATGGGCGCCACCGGGCGAGTTACGTCGCTATTTGTTCGGCGCAGCCGAGTATCAGGTGTGGCTCGACGCCGGCGTTGCTCCCTCGACGTCGGACGCGTCGGGTCGGTCGTATCTGGGGATGGGACGCGGACGCGTCGTCAGCGCATCTGTTACGCACGGCATCGTCACGGAGCGAATCGTTTCTCTCGGCCACCAACGCAACGTTGACACGACCATTTTTGAGTATTTGCGGGAAAATCTTCACTCGCCACAGATCCCCCCGGCTGAGCCTCCTGCTCACCAAGAGGATTCGGACTCACCGCCCGATTACGGCGTCGGCTTTCGCCTCGGCTGGGTCGGGTGGCTGGGGTATGAATGGGGAGCCCAGACGATGGGAGCCCCCTCAGCGCGTGCCACAGACGTCCAGGAGGACATTCCCGATGCGTGCTTTATGTACATCGATCGCGCCATCGAATGCGACCACGCGGCGCAACGCGTGTTCGCGTTGAGTCTCGACGGAGACGACGACTGGGTGCACGAGGTGACGCATGCCGTCGCGGCGACGTCACGGCAATCTTCGTTACCACGAGAAACATCGCGCGTGCTCTCCGCATCACTGCGCCACGACCACACGGCCTACGAAAGCCTCATCGAATCGTGTCTGGCTGAGATCCGCGCAGGTAACGCCTATCAACTGTGCTTGACCAATCGCATTGATCTCGAGTTTGCGTCACCACCAGACCCGTTTGACGTGTACGACCGGCTTCGATCGGCGAACCCGTCCCACCACGGCGGGCTCATCGTTGCCGGGGGCGTGAGTCTGCTGAGTGCCTCGCCTGAGGTGTTTCTCTCCGTCACGCCCGATGGTCATGCCACGACAAAACCCATCAAAGGCACTCGCCCGCGCAGCGCCGACGCGGATGTCGATGCCGCGCTCGCCGACGAGTTGCGCACAAATGAAAAAGAGCGTGCCGAAAACCTCATGATTGTTGACCTCATGCGCAACGATCTCGGTCGCGTCTGCGAGGTCGGCTCGGTCGTCGTCGAAAAGTTGTTCGACGTGGAGTCGTACGCCAGCGTGCACCAGCTCGTGAGTACGGTCGGCGGCAACCTTGCTGCGGGCATCACGGCGGTGGATGCGCTGGCGGCGTGCTTCCCGGCAGGCTCGATGACCGGCGCGCCCAAGTTGTCGGCCATGCGCATCCTGCACGAGCTTGAAGCCGGCCCACGTGGCATCTACTCCGGAGCTTTCGGATACCTCTCGCTCGACGGTTCGTGCGACTTTGCCATGGTGATTCGCAGCATCGTGCTGCACGGTTCACAGGGGTACATCGGCACCGGCGGCGGAATCACGTCGGGTTCGGTACCGCGCGACGAATGGGAGGAAACTCTAGTGAAGGCGCGTCCGTTGCTGACCGCGCTCGGAGCCGACCTTGCCGGGAGTCCGGTCGACGTGCCGAGCGCAAACTGACGAGCCGTCAACCAAAGTAAACTCGAGCCTGACATGACTGAGCACGAAGAAGCGACGTTCGACTTCGCGAAAATTCAAGAAAAATGGCTGCCCATTTGGGATGAGTTGGAGCCGTTTCGCTCCGACGACCCGGCCGACACCCGCGAGCGTAAGTACGTGCTCGACATGTTCCCGTACCCCTCGGGCGACCTGCACATGGGGCACG
>RFQD01000278.1 GCA_009925875.1 Microbacteriaceae bacterium
CGACTTCAACGCTTTCATTGTCGTCGCCCGTGCTGCCGCCTTTGAGTCCGATCAGCTCCAGTTTGTAAGGTTCGTTCGACAGTTCGGCCCGCGCTTGCTCTTCCGTTACGACACGACGTATGAATCTTTGCCCGGAACGAATGATGCGTTCCATGGTCTTCTCGAGAGTCTTCATGTCTTCCGGTGTGAAGGCCTCAGGCACGTCAAAGTCATAGTAAAAACCGTCGGTTACCGGAGGACCAATGCCGAGCTTGGCATCAGGGTTGATTCCCTGAACCGCTTGAGCAAGGACGTGGGCTGCGGAGTGACGCAGAATGGCAAGTCCGTCGGAAGACCCGATGGTCACTGGCGATACTTGGTCTCCCACCGAGAGGCGGTGGCTCAGGTCGCGGAGCTCGCCGTTGACGCGCATCGCAACGATGCTGCGATCGGTGAAAATAGCAAATCCGTCGGATTCCGCAGAAACGACGACGGGGTCGATGTCAGGATTCACCTGTTCGCACTTCCTCAAACCAATGTTTCGAACACTTAGTCCGAGCCTAATGGTGGGCGATACTGGGTTCGAACCAGCGCGAGCCGACAGGGTCGCGAGGTCACGGGTTCGCAACACCCTGGTGGGCGATACTGGGTTCGAACCAGTGACCTCTTCCGTGTCAGGGAAGCGCGCTACCACTGCGCCAATCGCCCAGGCAGATTCCCGGAGGAATCATTCTGGAGAGGTGGATACCGGATTCGAACCGGTGTGGACGGCTTTGCAGGCCGCTGCCTCGCCTCTCGGCCAATCCACCATGAGTGGCGAACCACCGCAGGTGGATTCCACGTGGCTACCACACTCGAGCGGATGACGAGACTCGAACTCGCGACCCTCACCTTGGCAAGGTGATGCGCTACCAACTGCGCTACATCCGCACTGCTCCCCGACCTAGACCGGCTTGCATCGAAAACGATAGTCGGATTAGGCACCCGGCGCAAAACGGCGTTCTGGTTGACGTTCTTGCGGAGCGAATTGTGTACCAGCGAGATGTTCCCGTTAGGGTGGAACGCACAACGGAGTATGCAGGGGCGATTGGCGCAGTTGGTAGCGCGCTTCCTTCACACGGAAGAGGTCATCAGTTCGAGTCTGGTATCGCCCACCACTCAGTCGCTGGTAAGGACGTAGCCTTCCTCACCGTGCATCATCGTGTCGATCCCGGCGAGCTCATCCTCGTTGCGAACGCGGAAGCCCATCGTCTTTTCGATCGTCCACCCTATTGCGTATGTCAGCGTGAACGAATAGATGAGCACGACGATGCTCCCCAAACTCTGCACCCCGAGCTGGGCGGCGTTTCCCGTGAACAGTAGTCCGACTTCGGTGCCCGCTATACCGATGAAAATCATGCCCACCAGTCCACCGATCAGGTGGATGCCCACGACGTCGAGCGAGTCGTCGAAACCTAATCGAAACTTAAGTTCGACGGCGAGACAACACACAACGCCCGCAATGAGTCCCAAGATGAGCGCGGTTGTCGGCGTAAGGGCGCCACAGGAAGGCGTGATGGCCACCAACCCGGCGACGGCACCCGATGCAGCCCCCACTGAGGTTGCTTTTCCGTCTTTGATTCTTTCGACAATCAGCCAGCCCAAGATTGCCGCGGCCGGCGCTGCCATCGTGTTGATGAAGGCGAGTGAGGCGATGCCGTCGGCGGCTAGCTCTGAACCCGCGTTGAAACCGAACCAGCCAAACCACAGTAATCCGGCGCCAAGTAGCACGAACGGAACGTTGTGCGGTTTATGGAGACCTTTTGCGAAACCGACGCGTTTTCCCAGGACCAACGCAAGTGCGAGTGCTGCGGCTCCCGAATTGATTTCGACGAC
>RFQD01000279.1 GCA_009925875.1 Microbacteriaceae bacterium
GTCTCACGAGCGACATGGCGCGCGGCATCCGACTCGCGTTTCAGCCCTTGTTAGTTCTGTGGGCCCTGTGGAGCACGCGCGCTCTGTCCCTGTTTGTGCCAGCGAAGGCATGAAAAGTCGACACCCAAGCTCAATCCAGCGAGATTGACCGTGCCCCTAAAGTAGAACCGGGTGAAACACCCGCTGACGGAGGAGTGACCGATGTACGTAGCTCGCTGGAACGGCGCAGTAATTGCGCAATCCGACAAGACAATCGAGATCGAAGGAAATCAGTACTTTCCGTTCGACAGTGTCTCGACCGAGTATTTAGTCGACTCCGACACCACCACGACATGTTCGTGGAAAGGCCTGGCCAACTACTACTCATTGAACGTTGGTGGAAGCGTCAATACCGACGCCGTGTGGGTTTACCGCGACCCGAAGGATGCGGCACGCGAGATAACCAACTACGTCGCTTTCTGGCGAGGTGTCGAGGTCACCACAGCCTGACCGAGGCTGAATCATCATCATGATTGAGTTCGACCACGTCTCCAAACGGTATAAAGACGTCGTCGCACTCGATGACGTCTCGCTCGTCGTGCCGTCGGCTGAATTCACCGTGATGATGGGACTATCGGGTTCGGGCAAAACCACGCTCCTGCGAACGGTCAATCGAATGGTCACGCCGACGAGTGGCACGATTCGCATCGACGGGGTTGACATCGCAACCCTCAACCCGATCACCCTCCGTCGCTCCATTGGTTACGTTATGCAGGAGGGCGGTCTGCTTCCGCACAAGACTGCGTTCGAGAATGTTCGACTGATTGCGCGCATCGCCGGGCAATCCGATGTCGATGCTCGAGCGAATGCGACAGCCATGTTGAGCATGGTCGGCATCGAGACTGCGCAGTTCGATCGGTTTCCGCATCAACTCTCAGGTGGGCAACAGCAGCGTGTCGGGGTTGCGCGGGCCCTCGCGACGAAACCGCGAATCCTGTTGATGGATGAGCCGTTTGGAGCAGTTGACCCCATTGTTCGTGAGGAGTTGCAGGATGAGCTGCGCCGCATACAACGCGAACTCGAGCTCACCGTTCTGTTCGTGACGCACGACCGGTACGAGGCGCTGCGCATCGCCGATCAGCTCGTGGTCTTGTCGCACGGTGGGCATGTCGAACAGCGGGGTACGCCCGCCACGATCACCGGTCATCCCGCTACCGAGTTCGTCGCCAAGCTCGTGGGTGTCCCGTGGAGTGGGTAGCCGCCAACGGGAGTTTCATCCTTGGGCTCATGGTGACGCACATCGCCGTGTGTCTGGTGCCCATTGTCTTGGGTGCCGTCCTCGGCATCGTTTTGGCGCGCATCATCCCGACCCGGTTCGCGGGTGCGACACAGGGCATTCTCGGGTCGATTTATGCCATTCCCTCCTTGGCTCTTTTTGTCACACTGCCGGTGATTATTGGCACGAGCTTTATCGGTCCGACCAACGTCGTCGTTGCGCTGACCGTGTATGTCATTTCATCGTTTTACTTCTCTGCTCGGGACGCGTTCGCCCAGGTTCCCTCCGCCTCGCGGGTGAGTGCGAGCGCGCTCGGCATGAACGCACGTCAGGTGTTCTTTCACGTTGAGTTGCCTCTTGCGATTCCCGGACTGGTCGCGGGCTTACGCGTGGCGACGGCGAGCACACTCTCGATCGCGTCGATTGCCGCGGTCGTGGGTGTGCGCAATCTCGGCTACCTCTTTGTCGACGGTTTCCAACGCAAGATTCCGGAAGAAGTCGTCTCCGGCATCCTGACGATTTTGGTGCTGTCTCTGTTGCTGGATTTCGGTCTGTGGCTGTTGGGCCGAGTGTTGGCTCCCTGGCG
>RFQD01000280.1 GCA_009925875.1 Microbacteriaceae bacterium
CCTCCACGTACGCCCCGGCGAAATTGTAGCTCTAGTGGGGCCGAGTGGTGCGGGCAAGGCCGCGAAAGTTGAACTGCTCGGGGCGGAGCTCATGGGTTCCGCAAACCCGTATGCCGTGGGTGGCGTTCATCGTCACACGCCGGAGATTGTGCAGAACTTGGCGCGTGCGGGTGGATTTGTTGCTGGCGACGTCGGCGCTTCTCAAGTATCTGTCTCGATGACTCCCGTTCTCGTGCCGATGGCGCGTGGAATTCTCGCCACGTCAACCGCCCGGCTGAAGCCCGGGGTCACGGTGGCTCAGGTGCGCGAGGCGTGGGAGTCGGCCTATGCGGGCGAGCCGTTCGTGCAGGTGTTGCCGGCGGGGCAGTTCCCGCGCTCGGGTGACACGACCGGCGCGAACACGTGCTTATGAGCGGGTCGGTCGCGTAATCGTCGTCTCGGCGCTTGACAACCTGGTCAAGGGGACCGCCGGTGCGGCCATTCAGTCGGCGAATATCGCGCTCGGGTTGCCCGAGGGTATGGGCTTGAACGTCAACGGGGTTGCGCCGTAACGCTCGTTGACCCAGTGTCAGTGGCTGGTGAAAGCATGTTCTTCGCGCTGCGAGGAATGAGGACATGCGATGAAACGACCACCCGAAAACGTGCAACACCGTGGTTTGCCGAAGGCTCCCACGTCGATTCCGTGGCGTTGGCGACTCAAGCTCGCGCGCTGGGGTCGACGCGATGCACGGCAATATAAGAGCCTCAAGGATTTCACGCGCACGCACGCGATCATCGAAATCGACAACATGATTCGCTCGAAACAGATCGACGTGAACTTTTGGCTCGAGATCGAAACGCGGTCGCTCGTCTTGGGAAACGAGCGCATCGCCGTCGACCTGCAGCAACTCGAGCACGAGCTCGAAGAAGACCTGCGCCGCACCGACTCGACCGACCGCGAGCGAGCCCGCACAGCGGGTCGCATCGCGAGTGCGCAACAGCGCCTGGCCAACTTCGAGGCACAGCTGCGTTCGAATCGGCAGCAGGGGGCATCCGATCGCCGCATGGCCGAGCAAGCCATGCAATCGTTCACCGCCTTTCGCGAAATGATGGTGAGCGCGTATACGCGGTACCGAGCCCTCCACGCGGGCGGCAACATCGCCGCCGCGCAAGCCGAGATTCCCGAGTTCGTTCCGGTCCCGCTGACCGTACTCCCGCAGTTCGACGACGAGCTGCTCGACATTCCCCAGGCCGGCGTGGGCCCGCGATCACACCGGCGCCCGGCCGGCGACGCGCTCAACCCCACGAACGGGGCGCGCTGATGGGTATGCGCGAATGGTGGCGCAATCGACGCGCCGAGAAGACCAGCAACACGCTGATTCTGCCCGAGACGGAACACGTGGATGACCGCGCGCTCGTCACCGGATCGGTCGACGCCGCGCGCACCGACGTCACGTCCGGCGCGTATGACCTGCACATGTTCAGCGATGAAAATTTCGCCGAAATGCCGTACGAACAGGTGGTGGATGATCAACTCGCGCTGACGCGCATCCGCCTCTTCAAGATTGCGCGCACCACGGTGTTGCGACACACGCAGCGGCTCAACCGAGCCCAGGCACACGTCGACAAACTCACCGCTCGCCATGACGGTGTCCTGCGCCAAATCGCACTCAAGACCGAAAAGCTCAACGAGCAACTCGAGATTCTCAACGGCACGCGCACCGGCCGTGCCGGACTCAACTGGCCCGGCACGCCACCAAACCAAACCACACTCACGAGCGCCTACTTCCGGCTGCTCGCGCCGTACGCCGTGTTCTTCGTCGTGGGCTGCGTCGACCTCGGGGTGATATT
>RFQD01000029.1 GCA_009925875.1 Microbacteriaceae bacterium
TCGACCAGCGCTGGTCGAGGCATTCTTCTGTTCGCTAGCCTAAGTTCGTGTTGGAGCGAGCGTGGAGACGACTAGCAACCGATGTACTTCGGTTGGTAGGTAAGTACGCCGTCCATCCCGTTGTGGTCTTACCGGGCCTGGTTTTGTTGTCGCTCGGAACCGCCTTCGCTGACACCCAAAATCTCAATCGCTACAACGAACAGTGGGTCATCGTCGCGACCCACGGCTTTGTGGGCGCCTGCATTTGGTTTTTCGCAGTTGGTGTTCTGGTCCATATCGCGTCTGGCTACTGGCGAACGTTGGCCGTGCTGTTTCTCTATGCAACGACGGAACTCGTCCGCACCCTCATTGTGGAGACCGGCGCGCTCAGTCGAGGCATGATCGACCACGTTGAATGGACGTCTCAGGTCCTGACTGCGATTCTGACGGGTCTCACCGTGTATGGCATCGCCTCCCTCGCGGTCAATGACGCCTATGCGTTTCGTGCCACCGTTGCCGACCTCAAAGCGCGGAGTGCTCTTCTGGAAACGACCCTGTCACGCACAGAGCTTGATGCAAACATCGCGCGCCGAGAAATCCTGCGTTCAGCGAAGACCACGATTCGCTCGGCTCTGAAAAAGACGCTGGGCGGGGTATCTACCGAAGCCACTGTGCGCGCTCTGCTCGATCTTTCCGACGATGTCGTGCGACCACTGAGCCGGCAGCTTCTCTTCCGTCCTGGATCATCTGCACGTGTTCAACAGTCCCCCGTGAGAACGCAACTCCACTTCTGGGAAGTAGTCAATCTGGCTTCCTCAACGAAACCTTTTCGTGCGGGACCTACTGTCTTTGTGGGCGGAATGCTGGCGTTGGGATCCGCCGTCACTGCTGCGCCCTACGGACTGGGGATTTTGGCCATGCTGGCACTGCTTGTTTTTCCGTATTTTCTTCTCACACTTGCAGATCGATTTCTCACTCAGAAGTTGCGCGAGTGGCCGAGTTTGACTCGATTCGTCACGGTCTCGGCAATCTATTCGGTGACCTGTGGAATTGATGCCGTCGCGGTGGGTGTCGTCAATGGACTCACCCAGCCTCTTCTGACGTTATTCGTTGTGTACGCGACGGTCATGGGTGCGCTCATCCTGTGGTACATCGCGACCATGTCTGGAGTGCGACGCGGGTACGACGAGGTCATTCATCAGTTGCGTGGGGTGAATGAGCAACTTGAATGGGCAGTCGCACGCGTGAACGCTCGGTTGTGGACCGATCAGAAGGAGTTGTCACGCACTCTTCACAACGAAGTTCAAGGTGTCTTGGTCGCGACCGCGTTCAAGCTGCAGCGTCAGGTTGATGCGGGAAACAAGATTGACATTGACGAGGACGAAATTAGAGCCCTTGTCTTTGCTGCGCTCGATAGCCCGAACGCTCCGTCGACGGCACCTCCTCTTCAGGGAGCACTCAGGGAGGAGCGAGAACGCTGGGACGGTGTTTTAGGCATTTCGTGGGACATCGACGCTCGTGCCGTTTCGTGCGTCGACAATGACCGTGATGCACGCCGAGTAATCGAGGACCTCGTCGGTGAATTCCTCACCAATTCCGTCAAGCACGGCAAGGCGCATCACGCAACCATTCGGATGCGCGCGACCGCCAGTGGAACCATGGCCATCACTCTCGCCAACGACGGGGCACCCATGCCGAAGAATCGAATCCCCGGAATCGGCACCGAACTTGCGAACTCCGTCTCCGTGTCTCTGCGATTGGTTCCTCGAAGCGCCGGAGTAGAGATTCGTCTCGAAATTCCGTGCGAGGGCCGAGATCACCTCGAAAACAACGTCACCGAGGCTCGCTCGCACACGTTGTCCGTCGAATAAGCTAGCGCCATGGCTGTCAACCCCGCGCTCCAAGGCCGCGTATTCCCGCCGGTTCCCGCCTACCTGGTCGGGCGCGAGAAGATTCGCGAGTTTGCTCGGGCGGTGCTGTCTGACAGTCCGATCAATTTCGACCTCGACGCGGCGCATGCGGCGGGTTATCGCGACCTTGTCGCGCCGCCCACGTTCCCCATCGTTGTGCAAGAGCGCACGTTGGCTCAGCTGTTGGCCGAACCCGACGCCGGGATTGATTTCAGTCGCGTTGTTCACGGCGAGCAGCGCTTCACTTACAGTCGACCGATCGTCGCTGGTGACGAACTCACCGCCGCGCTGACGGTGGCGTCAATCAAGAGCTTGGGAGGACACACGATGGTCACTGCGGTGTCGGAAATTTCCGACTCAGCGGGTTTGCACGTCGTGACGGCCACCTCCACGTTGGTTGTGCGGGGGGAGGAGTCATGACACAGACGCGCACGCCCATTTCGCTCGGAGACGAAATCCCTGCGGTTGAATTCCGACTGACCCGCGACACTCTCGTGAGATATGCCGGTGCCTCAGGGGACTTTAACCCGATTCATTACCGTGATGATGTGGCGAGTTCCGTCGGTTTGCCCGGTGTGCTTGCGCATGGAATGTTGACCATGGGCGTTGCGGTGCAATCGACTGTGCGTTGGATCGGTGACCCTGGACGCATTCTTGACTACCAGACACGTTTCACTCGACCGGTTGTTGTCGACCCAGATTCCGGAGCGACCATCTCGGTTGCCGGGAAAGTTGCACAAGTGGATGACGAATCGGGCACAGCCCGGGTAGATCTCACCGTGACCTATAACGGAGAAACCGTGTTGGGTAAGGCCCAAGTGCAGGTTCGCCTCGTCTCGGCGTGATCCTCGAGTGAGCATGCGATTTTCCGAGCTCACCACCCTCGGCGTGGGCGGTGAGATACCTGATTTCATTGCGGCGACAACGACGTCAGAAATTGTCTCCGCTGCGTTGAGCGCACGCGATACCGGCCTCCCTGTGCTCGCGCTCGGGGGAGGGTCGAATCTACTGGTCAGTGATTCCGGCTTTGAGGGACGCGTCATTGCGGTTCGAACACGAGGTATTGATGTTGACTTTGACGCTGTGCACGCGAGCGTCTTAGCCGGTGCCGGTGCCGGTGCCGGTGCCGGTCGCGTTCGTGTGCGCGTTGCTGCCGGCGAAGATTGGGACGAGTTCGTTTCCTGGACGATTCACCACGGATACGCCGGACTTGAAGCGCTCTCCGGTATCCCGGGTCGCGTCGGCGCCGCACCCATTCAAAACATCGGCGCGTACGGGCAAGAGGTGGGAAATGTGGTCCATGGCGTCCACATTCTTGACCTAGGAACGGGAGAACTGCGCTTTCTGGCTCGCGCGGATCTTGATTTTTCCTACCGAGATTCGATTTTTAAACAGGGGCTCGACGCAATCGTCCTCAGTGTTGAATTCGACCTACAGGATGTTCGCGAATCGCACCTGTCCCGTCCTATCGAGTTCGCCCAACTCTCCTCGGCATTGCGAGTCGAGCTGGGTGAACAGGTTTCGCTCCAGAGTGTTCGTGATGCCGTTCTCACCTTGCGTCGCTCCAAGGGAATGGTTCTCGATGCGTTGGATCCGGATACGCGGAGTGCCGGGTCGTTCTTTGTCAATCCCATCGTGACGTCACGGTTTGCCGGCACGCTCCCGATCGATGCCCCGCGCTACCCATTGTCGGACGACACGAGGGATCGAATTCTTGAGATTGGTGCCGACGTCCCGCCTCTGGCCGAACCCGGACTCGTCAAGTTGAGCGCGGCCTGGCTCATCGAGAATGCGGGCATTCCCCGCGGATTTTCGCTTCCGGGTTCGCGGGCATCCGTATCCTCAAAACACACCCTGGCCCTCACAAATCGGGGCGGTGCCAGTGCCGAGGAAGTTGCGGCTCTGGCTCGCTACGTCCGCTCGATGGTCCAATCGCACTTCGGAGTCCTGTTGCAACCGGAGCCCGTACTTGTGGGTATGGAACTCTAAGGTGCTCCAAATAACTTCTGTAGGCGTTGCATGCCTTCGCGCAGGGGCTCATCTCCGAGCGCGTAGCTGAAGCGCAGATAACCGCTCGGACCGAACGCTTCACCCGGGACGGCGGCCACTTCAGCCTGGTCCAAGATCAGGTCTGCCAGTTCGAGCGATGATGTCGGCGTGACGCCGCCCCATGTCTTGCCGAGAAGCGCCGTCACGTCAGGGTAAACGTAAAAGGCGCCCTGGGGGGTCGGAGTGACGAATCCGGGAATCTTGTTGAGCTCATCCACAATGAGTCTGCGACGTCGGTCGAATGCGTCACGCATTTCCGTGACACACTCTTGCGGACCCGTGAGGGCCGCCAGCGCGGCGCGCTGCGAAATGTTGGACACATTGGACGAAAGATGTGACTGAAGATTTCCCGCAGCTTTGATTGCATCTGACGGACCAACCATCCAGCCCAACCGCCATCCCGTCATGGCGTATGTCTTCGCGACGCCGTTGACCAAGATTGTGCGGTCGGCGAGTGTGGGCACGGCCTCCACAATCGACACCGCGGTGACTCCGTCGTAGGTGAGATTTTGATAGATCTCGTCACTGACAACCCACAGTCCGTGTGCGTCGGCCCATTCGCCGATTGCCTTGGTCTGCTCGGGCGAGTAAACGGAGCCGGTTGGATTCGATGGCGAAACAAACAACAACACCTTTGTGCGCGGGGATCGAGCAGCCTCGAGTTGTTCCACCGTCACGAGGTAGTTTTGGTCGGCACCTGCGAACACATCGACCTGCACTCCGCCCGCGAGCTTGATCGCTTCGGGATACGTGGTCCAGTAGGGGGTCGGGACGAGCACTTCGTCACCCGGATCGAGCAACGTCGCGAACGCCTGATAAACAGCCTGTTTCCCGCCGTTGGTAATGATGACTTGCGACGGGTCAACGGCCCATCCGCTATCCCGCTTGGTTTTGTCCGCAACGGCTTCACGCAATTCGGGAAGCCCGGCGGCCGGCGTGTATCGATAGTTCTTGGGGTCTTTCACGGCGGCCAAAGCTGCTTCGACGATGTGTGCCGGAGTGGCAAAGTCGGGCTCACCGGCGGCGAAGCTAATCACCGGGCGACCCTGCGCTTGGAGGGACTTGGCTTTCGCATCCACTTTCAGGGTTGCAGATTCAGCGATGGAGGCGATTCGAGTCGAGATTCTCTTCAATTCGGGCACGAACTCAGTTTATGTGCTGGGCCTCGCGGACGACTCGGTTTGTGAGGACGTGGGCGAGTGACCTAAACTTGGACGCTAGTGGTTGACGTCGGCCATGCTTTGGCATGCCTTAAACGCACATGACCGCAGAGGGCGGTGGCTCAATTGGTAGAGCAGCGGTCTCCAAAACCGCAGGTTGCAGGTTCGAGTCCTGTCCGCCCTGCAAAACCGGAAAGGTAGAAGTAATGTCGCAAACCGTCGCTGACGAACCAGGCGAAGACCTCGTCGCCAAAGCGCGCCAAGACCGCGCCACGCGCAAGAACCCTTTTTCGCGCCTCGCCCTCTTTCTCCGCCAAGTTATGGGCGAACTCAAGAAGGTTGTCACCCCGACGCGTCGGGAGCTCATCAACTACACCATCGTCGTGCTCGTGTTTGTCGCCATCATGATGGCGCTCGTCGGCGGACTTGACTGGTTGTTTGGCTGGATTGTGGTTTTCCTCTTCGGGGATCCGGCCGCTTCGACGCCCGCCGGATAACAGCGATTCGGTCTCCCGTTCACCTCCCTGACGATAACTCCTGAGAAGAGCTCACAAACAACATGGAAAACAACAACCTGAGTGAAGCCGAGCGCGACGCCGCCCAGCTCGCCGCCGCACTCGATGCACTGGCAACGGAGGAGCCGATTGTGTCGCCGGAACCGGTCGAAATGGTGGACGCACCTCTCGACTCATTCGCTGACGAATCGCAACCGCAAGCCGACTCCGCGGAGCCGACGGCCGAGTCGGACGATCCTTATGCCGAGTTTGAGCGCGAACTCAAGAACCTGCCCGGCAAGTGGTATGTCATTCATTCTTATGCGGGTTTTGAGCGCAAGGTCAAAGGAAACATTGAAAACCGCAAGAAAATCATGAGCCTCGAAGACTTCATCTTCCAGTGTGAGGTCCCCATGGAGGACGTGGTTGAAATCAAGAACGGTCAGCGCAAGATGGTCACTCGCGTGCGCATCCCGGGATACGTACTGGTGCGCATGGACCTGAACGAAGACAGCTGGTCGTGCGTGCGTCACACCCCGGGAGTCACCGGCTTCGTGGGAAACGCTCACAATCCGACACCGCTTCGTTTTCAGGAAGCATTCAATATGCTCAAGCCTCTGGTTGAGGTGAAAGACGTCAACACTGCTAAGGCCGTGACGGCTAAGGGCGGACTTGCCGTTGCACGGACACCGATTGCCGAAATCGACTTTGAAATCGGCGAAACCATCATCATCAAGGAAGGCTCGTTTGCGGGCCTCCCGGGATCCATCAGCGAAATCAAGCCCGAGAGCGGCAAGCTCACCGTGCTCGTATCGCTGTTCGAGCGCGAGACCCCGGTCGAACTCAGCTTCGACCAGGTCACCAAGCAATAGCGCTCACACAAACCACCGCTGTTCAGAAAGGCTGAATCGCGGGAGAACAATCCGGCTAACCGGTTTGTTCGAACGAAAGGGAAAAAATGGCACCGAAGAAGAAAGTCGTTGGTCTGATCAAGCTTCAGATCAAGGCTGGAGAAGCAAACCCCGCACCCCCCGTTGGTCCCGCACTGGGTCAGCACGGTGTGAACATCATGGAATTCTGCAAGGCGTACAACGCGGCGACAGAAGGCCAGCGCGGAAACATCATCCCCGTCGAAATCTCGGTCTACGAAGACCGCTCGTTCGACTTCATCCTGAAAACGCCGCCGGCAGCCGAGCTCATCAAAAAAGCCGCCGGAGTTGGGAAGGGTTCGGCGACCCCGCACACGGTCAAAGTGGCGAAGCTCACGGACGCCCAGGTGACGGCCATCGCTGAGCAGAAGATGGCTGACCTCAACGCGAACGACCTCGAGGGAGCAAAGCTCATCATCGCGGGTACCGCTCGTTCCATGGGCATCACGGTCGAGTAAGGGGAGAGATCACAATGGCACAGAAGTCAAAGGCATATCGCGCCGCCGCCGAGAAGATTGAGGCCGGCAAGTTCTATACCCCTACCGAGGCGGTTGCACTAGCCCGCGAGACAGGGTCGACCAAGTTCAACTCCACGGTGGAGGTTGCGCTCAAGCTCGGTGTGGACCCCCGCAAGGCGGACCAGATGATTCGTGGAACCGTGATGCTTCCGCACGGCACGGGCAAGACCGCTCGCGTTGTCGTGTTCGCGACGGGTCCCGCCGCGGAGGCCGCCATCGCAGCCGGAGCCGACGAGGTCGGGGGCGACGAGCTCATCGAGAAAATCGCCGCGGGCTGGACTGCGTTCGACGCAGCCGTCTCAACGCCCGAGCTCATGGGAAAGGTTGGTCGACTCGGTAAGGTTCTCGGTCCCCGTAACCTCATGCCCAACCCGAAGACGGGCACTGTGACGCCGGATGTGGCCAAGGCCGTGTCTGACATCAAGGGCGGAAAAATCGAGTTCAAGGTTGACAAGCACTCCAACGTGCACTTCATCGTGGGCAAGGCGAGCTTCTCGCAGGAACAGCTGAGTGAAAACCTCGCAGCTGCCCTCGACGAGGTCATGCGCCTCAAGCCGTCCTCGGCGAAAGGCAAGTACCTGCAACGTGGAGCTGTTTCGACGACCTTCGGGCCGGGCATCCCGCTCGACGTCACGGCAATTTAGAAGCCAGCGTTCGCTCGGCCCCTGACCATTCGTGGTGAGGGGCCGTTGCCGTAGGTAGGCTAACCTGCGTGATTGAACAGCCCGACCACATCAAGTCGATTCCCGCGTACAAGCCGGGTCGATCGACCGTGGAAGGGTGGGATGGCCCGGTCTTCAAACTGTCGTCAAACGAAAACCCGTATCCCCCACTGCCCTCTGTGGTGGATGCCGTCACACGAGCCGCCGGTCATATGCAGCGTTATCCCAACATGGCGGCACCCGAGTTTAGAGCGGCTCTGGCTCGACGCCTCGACGTGCCCGAGGAGGACATCGCGCTTGGCGGCGGCTCAGTCGAATCCGCTGCACAAATCGTGCGGGCGTTTGCGGGTCACGATGATGAGGTCATCTTTGCGTGGCGGTCGTTTGAGGCGTACCCACTTTTGGTGAAGACGGCGGGAGCCACGGCAGTGGAGGTTCCCCTGACAGCAACGGAACATCATGATTTGCCTGCCATGTTGGCGGCCATCACCCCGCGTACTCGGGTGATTTTCATGTGCACACCGAATAACCCCACGGGTACGGTGGTCGACCACGAAGAGTTGCGGGAATTCATGCGCCAAGTCCCGTCGCACATCTTGGTGGTCGTTGACGAGGCGTATACGCATTTCGTCAATGACTCCACAGCGGTTCGTGGTCTCGAGGTCTACCGCGAGTTCGAGAACGTCGTCGTATTGCATACGTTTTCGAAAGCCTATGGACTCGCCGGGTTGCGTCTCGGCTACACAATTGCGCGGGCGGATGTGCGGCAAGGACTCGCGAAAACCGCCATGCCGTTTGCCGTGACCGACGTGGCCGCAGCGGCGGGTGTAGCGTCTCTCGCGGCCGAGGATGAGCTGCAGAAGCGTGTCGACCTCCTCATCTCCGAGCGTGACCGCGTTGAGGCCGAATTGGCGCTCTCTGGTTGGAATGTTCCGCCATCGCAAGCCAACTTCTTTTGGCTCGCGGTCGGTGCTCAAACGGATGCGGTACAGGAGCATCTGCTGCGTCACGGCATCATCGCCCGTCCGTTCACCGGGGAGGGCATCCGCGTTTCGATTGGTGAACCGGAGGCTAATGATGCGGTCTTGTCGGCGCTGCGATCGTTTCACGGGTCCGACAGCGCGGCTCTCAGCTAGTTGGTCAGTCTGTGAAGTTCGCCGATGAGGCCATTGGCGAGCCAGACCAGTTCGGCAATCGCGTCGTCATCTCGTTCAATCCACGTTGACTGGGGTTCGGCTGCGATGGGAATGAAGTTGCGGTGTTGCTCCCACACGAAGAAGGTGCGTTGCGCTCCCAGAACGTATTGCTGCCAAAAGACCTGGCGAAGGTAGTTGCCGGGAATCTGATCCCAGCCTTTGCCCGTGGTCTTGATTTCGGCGAGCTCGAGGACTCCGTCCGAGCGCACGCCAATCCCATCGGGAGTGGCAAGGTGCCGCTTGTCTTGTTCCGCGTGAAACAGCGAGGAGCTGGGCTCAATCCCCGTTCGCTCTCGAACCCATTGCGCGATGATTGGTTCGCGAGTTTTGCCGTGTTCGGTGAAGGCGTTGCCGCTAAACGTGGAGGGGCGAAGCTTTTCGAGGGCAACTACCGGTATCGAATGGATGCTCGTGAGCTTGGCCACATCTGTTGCGGTGATTCCACGCGCGCGAGCCTGCAGCCACAGTTGCTCGTCGGTGCCGTCTGTGACGAGCCGCTCGAGATAGGTGGACGTCACTGGTGAAGTCATTTCTCCATTCTGGCGGGTGAGACTGTCGGTCGGTGGCTGTTAGCTCATGTTGCGAAAATTTTGTGCACTAACGAAAGGAATCACGTCCGATGAGTTTGACCAAACGCGCTCGCGAGCTGTGGCTAGAGGGTGATGACAATCCGTATGAGACGTTGAGTCGGCAGCTTGAAGCTGAACGGCGAGAGCGTGCGGGGAGCGTCGTTGAATCCCACGACATCAAATCTGATGACTCATAATCTTAGATTTTTCATAGAAAACTCATAGGGTTATCCGTCACACTCAATCCATGACGGATTCTCTCCCTGCCCCGGCTCGACTCACTCGCGCGGATGGTTCCAAGATCCGAGTGCTCGTGGTTGATGATGAGTCGTCCCTCACGGACTTGCTTCAGATGGCACTCAAATACGAAGGATGGGACGTCAAGACGGCCAGTGAAGGTATCAAGGCCGTCGCCGTCGCTCGAGAATTTCGGCCCGACGCGGTCGTGCTTGATGTCATGCTTCCCGACATCGATGGGCTGCAGGTCTTGCAGCGCATGCGATCGGATGGTTCAGACGTGCCCATACTCTTTTTGACGGCAAAGGACTCGCTGGACGACCGAATCGCCGGTCTCACGGTGGGCGGTGATGACTATGTGACTAAGCCCTTCAGCCTCGAGGAAGTTGTGGCGCGCCTGCGAGCCCTCATTCGTCGCTCAACGTTGACCGCCGACGCCAACGAGAGCCCGATCATCCGCGTTGGAGATTTGGAACTAGATGAAGATTCACATGAGGTGCGGCGGGGTGAGCACCCGGTAGATCTCACGGCGACGGAATTCGAACTCCTCCGCTACCTGATGCGAAACCCCCGGCGTGTGCTGTCGAAGACACAGATACTGGATCGAGTGTGGGACTACGATTTCGGGGGCAAGTCGTCCGTGGTGGAAATCTACATCTCGTATTTGCGTAAAAAGGTAGATCTCGACGGATTTGTTCCCATGATTCATACGGTACGTGGCGCGGGGTACATGCTGAAGGCCGGGGAATAACCTGTGCCCCGCAACACACGCACGCCGTGGACGCTGAAGCGACGGCTCACCATTACCGTGGGCGGGCTTCTCGCGTTGGCCGCCGTGCTTATCGGACTGGTCAGCGTTATTGCGTTGCGAGGGTTTCTCGTCGAACGACTCGATCTCCAACTGCAGCAGACGATTGAGCGTTCTCAAGCAGCCGTGCGGGACCCGAACAGGCATCAAAACAATCACGGCGATCCGGATCGTGCTCAAGGCGCGCTCCTCGCACCCGGTCAACAAGCCGGAACGCTGGTGGCCGTCGTAACGAACAAGACTGGCGCGACCGCGGGGTTGCTCACGAAAAATGGTGACATCGACGTGATTGATCCCACTGCCCTCGATCGGCTCACCGAACAGAAACTCGGCGCAAAGCCACAGTCCATCACCATTGCCGGTGTGGGTGAATATCGAATCACTGCGGTGAATGCGACCGGGGGCGAAAAGCTTGTCATTGGCTTACCAC
>RFQD01000281.1 GCA_009925875.1 Microbacteriaceae bacterium
GGAGAGGGCAAGCAGAAGAACAAGATCACGTCCACTGACCCAGTCTTTCCGGAAAGCGATCTCCGCCAGAACGGACAGTTCGTCGCCCACGAATCGGTCGGCCAGTACCTGTCGAACAGGCACGAAGAAGAGCGACGCAAGACCGGCGCGGAAGGCCCGGCCGCGATTATCGACACATCGGCCTCCGAGATTCCCGAGGCCCAGATGAAGTATCTCGTTGACTCGCTGACCGAGGACGCGATTCACGCGTACGACGTTCTCGGAGTCGACCCAGGCTTCTACAGCAGCGATCTCCAGGACACGATGCGGCAGATGACTTCCCGTTGGCCCGAGTTTGCTGACGACGAGAACGCCAAGTTCATCTTCACAACCCTGCTCGCCATCACGTCTACAGGCCAAGGCCCGGATGCAAACCTCCGCGACGCCGACGACCTGTATCGAATGTTCCGTGAACACGGAACCGTCGTCCCGACAAACTACGGCGGCGGCGCGAGAGACGTCACGGCGTCGCTGAAGGTCTTCCAGGGACTGCTCGACTCATTCGGCAAAGACCGCACTCGCAGGCTGCTTTCCGGCTACACCACGGCTGGAAAGATCGAGAAGACGTTCGAGAGGCTTGCTGGCAAGTCTGCCCTCGACGAGTGGAGAGCGAGGGCCGGTGCATCGCCCTGGGCTGTGCCGGTCGACAGCAAAGGTAAGCGGAAGGAGATGGTGTCTGGTGAACTGAAGGACGAGATCGTTCCGGTCGCCGCTATCTTCGGCCCGAAGATCGGATCGTTCAACGCGAACCTGTCTGGTCGCCACGACTTCCTGACGATGGACAGATGGCTCATGCGATCTGTCGGCCGGGTGTCAGGCGAACTGGTCACGCGACTCAAGGCCGATGGCGCCCAGGATCGCGCGAAGGTCGCACTGGCAGCCCTTGAAAAGGGCAACTGGAGCAAGAGCAAACTCTTCGGAGTCGACAAGACTCACGGCATCACCAAGGCCGCTCTGATTCGATCCCTCAAGATTCAGGCCCGCACCGGCGTCATCGAAGAGAACGGCGCCGCTTTCATTTGGGCGACGGCCGCCGAGCGGTCGATGGGCAAGGTCAAGCGACCATCGGGTGGCGGCTACGGCAAGCACGAAGACCCAGACATTCACGATCTTCACAACGCCGGCAACTCGATATTCAAGGCATTGATCCTAGAGCAGCAAGACCCCAAGACGGCAACGGCTCGCCGCAACATCCGCGAGGTCTTCCGAAGGGTGCAGGAGGAGATCAAGTCACGGAGCGGCCGGGAAGCGGACATCGACGAGATTCAAGCCGCGCTGTGGCAGTACGAGAAGCGGCTCTGGAAGCACATGGGCGCGAAGACGAACATCACCGAGAACAGCCTGTTCTCGGCTGCGGCAGACGGCGTCACCAGCGGCAAGATCAAGCGAGACAAGCCGTTTACGCCAGCGTCGCGGCGAGACTACCTGGAGCAGCCCGAGGGCTTGGGTGACGACGACTTCGACGTCAATCCGTTTGATGCCGTTCGCCGCGCTCGACTACGGGGTCGAGATTCGCTCCGCCGACTGCGGCCGCCAAGACGGCGGGATGTTCGGAGACGGCAACACCTGCGCTAAGGGCGAAGGCCCCTCGAACAGCAAGGGCGAGTCGCTCCGGGGAGTGCGACGCAAGTCTGACAAGACCCAGACCAAGGTGGCTCGCAAACTCTATCAGATGCGGGTTCCTGAGAAGAACCTGAAGTCGCTCGTCCGCAGCCTGGGCGGCAAGGTGAGCAACACGCTCGTCGAGATCGACTCGACTAGGGGCGACGAAGGGGTGAACGTCTTCGTCCG
>RFQD01000282.1 GCA_009925875.1 Microbacteriaceae bacterium
AGAATGGTTCCCACCAAAGGGATGAACGTCAGCAAAACAAACCAGCCCGAACGACCCGTGTCGTGGAAGCGACGGACGGTGACCGCAAGCGAGGGAAGCAGAAGAGCCAGCGACCATGCGAGCAGGACAAAGTACATGGGGTTGAAGATGGCACCAAACAGGGCTTCCATCGACGCGGTGGGTTGGTTCTGCAGGGCCGCGGCGGTGGGAACGATCATCGCCAGCATCGTCATCGTGTAGATGAATCCGAGGAGTGAGCGCGTGAACCACTCGAAGAGAATCCACCACCAGAATTCAGAGCGAGACGAGCGTCCCGTAAACGTCGCATACTTACTGAAGGCTGAGCGAATTGCACCGAAGAATGTCATGGGTCAAGGCTAACCTGAACCGCATGTCCGACAACAATCCAAAATCGTCGCCTTACGAGGTCGTCCGCGTCGCCACCGGTCCGCAGTACTCCATTGGCGTCGCCTACATCTGGTTTTGTTTCACGTTCATTGGGCTCGCCGGTTTTCAGCACTTTTATCTCGGGAGAAACCTTCGTGGGGTGCTGTGGCTGTTCACGTGGGGATTATTGGGCATCGGATCCGTTTACGATCTGTTCGCTCTCGCGGCCGACACGCACAGTCGCAACCTGCGAAATTCGCAGGTCGTTGTTGTTCCGTCGACCTAGTTACGTTTCATCGCGCCAGGCCGCCGTGATCGTTGACGCGGACCTCAGTCAACACGAACTCCGCGCGCATGCTCGATTCGCCGGGAACCTTTCGCCCTGTTAGGCTTGGGCAGTTGCCGTGTAACGGCCGCGGAATAAGAGAGCTTCACGCACCGGGCGTGAGGCGCCGCGCAACGAAGAATGAAAGGGGATCCCCATGGCTCTCGAAGCAGACGTCAAAAAGGCGATCATCGACGAATACGCAACGCATCCTGGTGACACGGGTTCCCCAGAAGTCCAGATTGCCTTGCTCACCAAGCGCATCAAGGACCTCACCGAGCACCTCAAAGAGCACAAGCACGACCACCACTCGCGTCGTGGACTCCTGCTTCTCGTTGGTCAGCGCCGCCGACTTCGCCTGCATCCGCGAGTTCCTCCGCCGGCTCGATGCCCTCACCGGCGACGTGCTCTCCGAGGCCGGCAGCCCGCTCGGGCCAGGGCTGGGGTCGATCCGCGTCGTGATCGGCACCGAATCCTCGAGCGTGGCGCTGGGAAGGCGGGGCCGAGACCTCCGCCCGCAAAGTTTACCTCACGAAAAATGGCCCGCGAAAATGCTAAGCTCGCGGGGCTGGGCGTCGTGGAGACGGCGTCCCGCGCCGGGCGTTGGGAACCAGCGAGGCCGTGGCATCGATGCAGCATGAGTCCGAACCCCAGCCCGGCACCGGGGCGGAGCCGGATCACCGCCCGCGGCGTCCCGGCGACCCCGCCGCGGTGGTGCTGGGCTACCTGAACTTCTCGTCGGGCGCGTTCGACCCCGCCGCGTGGCGGGCCATGAACGACCTGTTCGCGGCCGTCGAGCCCCCGGAGACCGAGCTCGCGGATGCCGCCGCGCGGGTGCATGGCCTGCTGATCGGGAGGCTGGCGACGCTGTCGGCGGAGTCGGCGGCGTTTCGCGACGTCCGCCAGGCCCGCGCGGTGCTCGACCTGCTGTTCGCCGGGCTGGTGCCGGCCTACCGGTCGTTTCATCGCGACCTCCTCGAACACCAGCCGCCCGGCGGTCTCGAGCGGCCGTTCCTGCTCATGGCCGCGGCCCAGGCGGCGGGCGATGGATTCCGCGATCCGCCAGATGACCGGTGGAATCTCGATGATCCGCACGGGCAGGCCGC
>RFQD01000283.1 GCA_009925875.1 Microbacteriaceae bacterium
TTCGCCTCGGCCGTCACGCGGTCGATCACGATCTCGATCCGGCTCTTCCGCTTGCGGTCGAGCGTGGGCTTCTCGTCGAGCCGCACGGTCTTTCCGTCGATCCGCACCCGCACGTGCCCCGCAGCCTGCAGCGCCGCGAAGAGCGCCTCGGGCGTCTGGCCCACCCGCAGCTCGATGGGCGCGAGCAGGAGCAGCCGCGCCTCGGGGCCGTGCTCCAACAGCCGCTCCACCGTCTGGTCGATGCTCTGCGTTCCCACCGGCGTGCTGCAGTCAGGGCAGTGCATCCGTCCGAGCCGCGCGGCGAGCACGCGGAAGTGGTCGTACATCTCCGTGAGCGTGCCGACGGTCGATCGCGGCGTGCTCCCGGTGCTCCGCTGCTCGATCGCCACCGCGGGCGAGAGCCCCTCGATCTTCTCGATCCTCTACTACAACTCGTTCAACTCACTTCTTCTCGCTTTGGAAGAGGTCAAGGGACAGTTGGGTAGCCCCGACCAGAAGAACCTGCGTGAGGCGTTGACCGCTCTCGAGTGGACCAGCCCGACCGGCCCGATCAAGCTCGACGCAAACCGTCAGGCCATCGTTGACAACTTCCTCATCGAGGTTGTTCAGGGTGCTGACGGCAAGCTCACGACCAAGCAGATCAGCCAGACCAGCGGCGTCGCTCAGGGCACAAAGACCTACGACCGCTTCGAAGGTTGCCCGAAGTAATTCATTCGGTTCTACCTCTCTAAAAAATAGGAGCCAGTCATGCCCACCCAGGACATCGCAATTTCGCTAACTGACGTCGACAAGCGTTTCGGCGGCCTCCGCGCCGTCAAGAACGTCTCGATGGAAGTTCGCGCGGGAGAACGGGTGAGCATGATTGGCACCAATGGTGCGGGCAAGTCCACGCTGTTTAATCTCATCGCCGGGGTCTTCCCGGTCACCGCTGGAAGTGTGTCCATGTTTGGTTCCGTAGTTACCAAGCAGAACACCGCCAAGCGTGCGAGAAACGGACTTGCCCGCACCTTTCAAACTTCCCGGTTATTCGAGCAGCTGACGGCGGCAGAGAATGTCTTCATCGCGCTGGGGGGCCGAGGCCTCGGGTGGAAGAGCATTTTTCCTGCCTCGCGACTCGCGCAAAAATGGACGCGCGTTGCTCAGTTACTTCACACCGTCGGCTTGTCCACCGAGGGCGACCGACGTGTCGCCGACCTGTCTCACGGTGAGCAACGACAGCTTGAATTGGCTATGGCGCTCGCCGCAGATCCCAAAATTCTTATGCTTGATGAACCGGCCGCTGGATTCTCGCCCGCAGAACGCCAGCAACTCGTCGCCATGCTGACGGCACTTCCGGCCGACATCACGCTGTTGCTCATCGAACACGACATGGACATTGCGCTCCAGGTTGCCGATCGTGTCATCGTGATGCACGACGGGTCAAAGATTCTCGAAGGCACGCCCGACGAAATTCGGGCAAGTCAGGTCGTTCGCGACATTTACCTCGGAGGCGGACATGCCTGACATCACACCATCGCCTGAGATTCTGGATGTGTCAAATCTCAACGTCTATTACGGCCGTGTGCACGTGCTGCAAGACGTTTCGTTCTCTATGGGTGCCGAGCCTCTGGGCATCCTCGGTCGAAACGGCATGGGCAAGTCCACGCTCGTCAAGGCGTTGATGGGGTTCATCCCGACAGCAAGTGGCGAGGCCAACTTCGAAGGCACCAACATCATTGGGTTGCCTTCCTACAAAATCAATCGACGTGGCATCGCCTACGTGCCCCAAGGTCGCCGAATCTTCCGTTCCTTGACCGTGCACGAACAC
>RFQD01000284.1 GCA_009925875.1 Microbacteriaceae bacterium
GGGATGATCCGCGCGTTGAATTTCCGTGATGCGTACTGCCTTCTCGCAGAATTGCATTACACGCTTCACCATAATTTGGCTGTTGTAACTTGGCGTGACCTTTGCGCCCTGCCAATCCGTCATCACCCACAACGCGGCTTCAGGGCCTTTGCGTCTGTCTGGCTTCGGTTCCCGTACCGGCAGTATCGGGCCCGCCGCTAACGTGGCGTCATAGGCTGCCCTATGCGTGGCTTCGACGAGGTGCTGGTAAACGTCTTTCGCGCTCGCCAACTGTCGCTGGAGTCGAACAACCGCGCGACGAAGCTCAACAACGTCACGAGGTAATTCTTCCGGCGGCTTTAAGTTTTCAAGCACGAGCACTCTCCACGACGGTGCACCGATAACGTGTCGGCCTTCACATCAATGCCACGTTCAGCCAATGCACGGGAAAGCGCGTAACTCGTCCACTTCGTGCGGTCAGCAATGGCGGCCTCGAGAAGCTTGCGATCGTCTTTCTCCAGCGATTCGAGAATGCGCCGCACCTTACACGGGCGCAGTAACAGAATCGGTTCCATTCCGTCGAGCAGTCCCATTAGAACGGCTCTTCCGCGAACGTACGCTGAGTAAACGCTTCAGACTTGCCAGACTGCACGAGTTCTACGCTCTCGGCCTTGATAACGAGGGACGAATACGTTTTCCCGCCACTCTCGCGCGTCTCAGTAACCTGTTTGCCCACGATCTTCACGCGGTCGCCAGACTTGAAGTTGCGGAAGTCAATCTTCACATCCCATCCCGCCTTGACGGTGAAGTAGGTGCGCCCAATCGTGACCCACTTGTCGCCGTCCTTCTTCTGGTGGCTCTCCGCAACTTTCATACCCCAATCGGGATTCGGTTCGTTGCTGTCGCGCTTCCATTCCTGCACGAATCCCGTTACGACAATCTCGGCCATTACTTGTTCCTCATTTCCAGAATCACTTCAATCTCATGCATGGCGACCTCCGCCGACATTTCGTTGCGTTGTGCGTAACGATGCACCACATCGACAATGTTTTTCAGTTGGATGATGCGCGGGTTTACGACCTGTTCGAGGTAGTCCGCGAGTAGTTCCTGATTCATAGTGTTTTCCCTTCCACATAGTTTTGATAGGCACGTTTCTGCGCCTCGGTTAAGTGTAGTACGGTGGCGCGACGTTTCACCTTAGGTTCAGGTTGAGGCGCAACGGCCCGCGTTTTCTTCGCCGCGCCTTTCGGTGCACGTTTGCGAAGTTTTCCCGCCTTCGTCAGCATGGCCCGCGCCTGATCCGGCTGCAACGTGAAACGTTCCGATTCGAGTTTCTCCAGGTCAATCCGCATGAGTAGCGCGTAGAACGTCATTGACTCACCGCCCGCGAGTAGCGTCCATCCCAATGCAAACGAATCTCCCCTGTTTCGCCGTGACGGTTCTTAGCCACGTCCATGATCAGTTCTTCGTGCGGGAAAAACCCTTCGCGCCGTAGAAGTATCACCACGTCAGCGTCTTGCTCAATCGCGCCCGATTCTCGCAGGTCAGACAAACGCGGCACAGCGTCCGCTGTACGTTCTACGTTTCGGTTCAGTTGCGACAACGCGATCACAGGAACGCGGAAGTCATTGGCGAGAATCTTCAGCTGGCGAGAAAACTCCGCCACTTGGTTGTGACGTTCCATCTTTGACTTCGACGAAAGTAGCTGGAGGTAGTCCACGATAACCCCGGCAAGTTTGCCCTGACGTGACACGGTGCGCACGAATTGGCGAATGTCTGACGGGTTCACGCCTGAGCGGTCATCGACTGCGATCCGTAACCCTGC
>RFQD01000285.1 GCA_009925875.1 Microbacteriaceae bacterium
CCAACGAGGTCGTCGGAAGCCCCTCACCCGCGGTCGTCCGAGGCACAGGCAGCGCATGGACATGGAGCAAGGAGATTAGCGGTGGCGTGACCGTCGCTATCATCGGCGCACCCCCTTCTACGGCTACAGCGTTCTGCCAGGCGACCCGTATCGTGATCGCTGGTGATGGCGTTCCCACGACCCCCAAGGTCATCAACACAGGCGGTGGTGCGGATACCGCTGCCACGAACGGCATTTGGTTCGGCCTGGTCAAGAACGTGGTTGCAGGGGTCACCTACAACGGCTGGAACAACGCCGCCCCCTGGACGGGGTGCGTCTTTGCTGGGTACACGCGGTGGGGGCTGCAGACCACGAACGGTGCCTTCAACACGAACGTCGTCACGCGCGTCATCGAGACGCAGGAGACTTGCTGGTTCCAGCTCACGACCGGCGCGACCGGACAGAACAACTACGGTTCGGTCGGTGGAGCCTGGATCGATCCCGAGACGGGAGATGCTGCCGACGCCGAGACGGATGGTCGCCTGTACGGATGCAGTACGGTTGGGCCGTCCACGATGCCACCGGATTGGCTCCTGCAGACCTCGAGCAACGGGCAGATGCTGTTCGACGGAAGTGGCTCGAACACGGCTCACTCGTATTCGTACTCCCCCGGCACAGCGAACATCGTCGTCTGCAATCGCATCTCCAACAGCAACGCGAGCACGCTCAACCTCGTTACGCGGACGGGCAAGTACCCCCGCATCACCTACTTCATGGGGAACCCCGCGAACTGGGCTGGTCGTCTGCGTGAAGCCCAAGTCGTGCGCGACGGTCTGTCGCAGCAGACCTTCTCTACGGGTGCGACCATCAACGGGTTCACGTTCGGGGCCAACCCGAACACCTCGGGCGACTGCTTGCTCCTGCAATACTGACGAGGTGACCGGTGTCGTTTGCCGTAGTCCCACCTCCCACGCTTGCTACCGCTCCAAGTTCCACCGATGATGCCAGCAAGGGATTCTACATCGGGATGATGGTCGTGGACACGACGGTGACACCACCGGTCGTGTACACATGCACCTCCGCTACGGTCGGGCAGGCCAGGTGGTCACCTGTAGGTCTTCTTGTACGCTCGAGCGGCGTTGTGCTCGGCGCAGCCACGACCATCAACTTCACGGCGAGCACCGTCACGCCTCGCTGGGCTACTGGATGCTCCCGAAACGCATCAAGTTTTCGCGAACGGCATGCTGCTACGGCTCGGCGCGGGCTACGACTACATCGTAGGTTCAAACGGCATCACCCTCAACTTCTCCCTCGAAGCGGGCAACCCTCTGCTCGTCTACTACTAACCTCGGAGTACCTCATGGCCGTCACCAAACTTCCCGGTCAGCAGATCAGCCTCATCGATGCCACCAACCTCGCAACGGATGCGGTCGAGAGCGCAGCCATCAAGGCAGGGGCTGTCGTCGCTGGCAAGCTCGCAAACGCTTCTATCGACAACGCCTCCCTGTTCGCGGCAAGCGTCGTAGACGCGAACGCCCTCGCAGACAACGCGGTCGATTCCGCGGCCATCGCGGCAGGAGCCGTCGTCGCTGGAAAGCTCGGAAACAACGCTGTCGCTTCCGCCAACATTGCCGCAAACGCGGTCACCGCTGCGAAGCTCAACAACGATGTGGCGGGTGGCGGACTTGTCCTCGATGGCAGCACGAACGCCCTCAACGTGAACCTCGGCCAGGACTCGGGTCTTCAGATCTCGACGGATGCTCTGTCCCTGCTGTTTGATGGCAACACGCTGCAGAAGGGTGGTAACGGCGTCTCGGTCAA
>RFQD01000286.1 GCA_009925875.1 Microbacteriaceae bacterium
TGGCGGAAGCGGTTGAGACCTCCCATGGATTCAAATTGGAGTGGAAAAAGGGTTTGGTGGGTGGAGCGGCGATCGACGCCAAAGGGAAGGCCCTGCCGGACGAAACGGTGGAGCTATGCAAATCCTCGACGGCCGTGTTGTTCGGCAGCGTGGGCGGGCCCAAATGGGAGTCCCTGCCTCCGAATGAACAGCCCGAACGGGCCGCCTTGTTGCCTCTTAGAAAAATTTTCGGCCTGTTTGCGAATTTGCGACCAGCGGTGCTGTATCCGGAATTGACCGGGTGCTCGCCCTTGCGGCCGAGGTCAAGGCAAATCGTTTTGGGCATCGCCCGCTCGAGGGTCCGCAGACGGTCGCCGTCATCTTCGACAAGTCCTCCACGCGCACGCGCGTGAGTTTCGCCGTCGGCATCGCCGACCTCGGCGGTCAGCCCCTCATCATTCAAACCGGCGACAGCCAGCTTGCCGGCAAAGAGAGTGTCGCAGACTCGGCTCGCGTGTTTGAGCGCCAGGTCGCCGCGATCGTCTGGCGCACGTTCGCCCAGTCAGGACTCGAAGAAATGGCCGCTGGCACCACCGTGCCCGTGGTCAACGCGTTGAGCGACGAGTTCCACCCGTGCCAACTGCTCGCTGATCTGCAGACCATCAAAGAGCACAAGGGCGCACTTGCCGGGCTCACCGTCGTGTTCCTCGGCGATGGCCGCAGCAACATGGCCCATTCCTATTTATTAGCGTGCGCAACCGCGGGCATGCACGTGCGCATCTCCGCGCCGGCCCACTACCAGCCCGACCCTGCTGTGGTGACGCGTGCGCAAGCCATCGCTGCGAAGACCGGCGGTAGCGCATCCGTCGTCATCGACCCTCGTGAGGCCACAACCGGCGCCGACGTGGTCGTCACCGACACGTGGGTGTCGATGGGAGTGGAGTCAGAGAAGGCCGAGCGCGTTGCCGCGTTCGCGAGCTACTCGGTCGACGCCGACCTGATGTCGCTCGCCAAGCCCGACGCGGTGTTCATGCACTGCCTGCCGGCTTACCGCGGGTACGAAGTGTCGGCGGATGTGCTCGACGGACCGCAGAGCATCATCTGGGATGAGGCCGAAAACCGCCTGCACGCACAGAAGGCGCTGCTCATCTGGTTGCTGCGCCAGAAGGGCTAGCCAACCAGCCAGCTAGGCGGCCAGCTAACTAGCTAGCGCAGCACCTCGCTAAACCACGTCGCGAGCGACAGGTACAGCGGCAACCCGACGATCAGGTTAAACGGGAACGTCATACCGAGGCTCGCGCTGAGCGAGATGGACAGGTTCGCCTTCGGCATCGCCAGACTCACCGCGGCTGGCGCAGCGATGTAACTCGCACTGGCCGCAAGCACCGCGAGCATTGTCGCCCCACCCACACTCATCCCGAGAGCCACACCGGTGAGCGCACCGATCGTGCCGCCCACCACGGGCATGACGATTGCGAACACGGGCAGCCACCATCCACCTTCGCGCAGTGATTCGAGTCGTGAGCCAACCATCACGCCGAGCTGCAAGAGAAACAGTGCCAGGATGCCCGGCTGCAGCGCCACGAAGAACGGCTCCACTTTTTCATACGAGGCGTTGGGTGCGATGAATCCCACAACTAATCCGGCAATGAGCAAGAACACGGTCTTACCGAAGAAAATCTCTTTGAACGTCTCCCGTTTCGAGGTGAGTCCGGCCGTGCCACGCGTGCCGAGGTAGACGCCCACGACGATTCCGGGAATCTCCATAATCGCGAGCAGCGCTGCCACAAACGGTTCGACGAATATGCCGATGGATTCGAG
>RFQD01000287.1 GCA_009925875.1 Microbacteriaceae bacterium
GCCTTCATTCCTCCGGAGCGTCGCCGACGACGAACGACCGTGTCCGTGCGAAACGTCCTCGACGCCGTTGAACTGGGGCCGAGCGACTCCGTGCCGGCGGACTTTCCCGACGAAATCAAGCACGAACTCTACGCCGCCGGCTACCGGCTCCACGGAGCCTTCCTCTCGGACGGCTACGTCGAGTACGTTCGCCTGGAGCATCACTTCGGCCAAGCGTCGCCGGCCTCGCCGACGGTGACGATCACACCCAGCAGCGACGTGGCCCCCACGCGACCAGCGACCGCCGTGGCGAAAGTCCCCCTGATCGACAACGTGTTCAGCAGTACGGCCGCCAACGTCACCGCCGGCGGCCCCGAAGACTTCCCGTGGACGCAGTTCGACTAGGTGCCGTCATGGAAGATCACAAGTTCACGATCAACGACCAGAAATGGCTCTGGAGGTACTCGTCACTCAAAGGCTCGGCCGAGGGCTGGACGGAGTTCGCTACCCGCAAGGTCTTGATCCACGAAAAACTCAAGGGCAGGGCGAGACTTGAGTGCGAAATTCACGAAGGCCTTCACGCAAGTCTCGGCCCCGCCATCTCAGAGTCGGCAATTACTTCTGCCGCCGCAGACATCGCTCGGATTCTCCACTCGCTCGGATACAGGCGCTTGCCCCCGGAATCGTTGTCTGGATAATGCAACCACGTTATCCCACGCAATGGAGTGCATCTATGTCTGCGATTGAGGGCGGCCACGTCTCGAACATTGACGATGCGAACGAGGTGATCCGCCGGATTGTCGAAGAGCGAAACGCAGCGAGGCGGGCCGCTGCTCCCGAGTCGCCAGCGCAAGAGAACCCCAAGGACATCGTGGGTTCGTCGAAACTTCCGCTGCACCTCTGGCCGACGACGGCCTCAGCGATGGGCAGCGTGGCTCTGCTCAACGGCGCTCTCAAGTACGGCCGCAGCAACTGGAGGAGCATCGGAGTCCGCGCTTCCATCTACGTCGACGCCTGCCAGCGTCACCTCGCGGCGTGGTTCGAGGGCGAGCAGCAGGACGAGGAAGGTGTGCCTCACCTGGGCGCGGCGCTCGCGTGTCTGGCGATCCTCGTCGACTGCGACGCGGCCGGAAAACTGATCGATGATCGACAGTTTCCGGGAGGTCATCGCGAACTCATGGACTCGCTCACGCCGATCGTGGCGAGGCTCCAGGAACTTCACGCCGGCAAGAGCCCGAAGCACTACGACATCGGAGACGTCGCGTGACCATCTACGTCGCGGGGCCGATGACCGGCCTGCCGTTGTTCAACTTCCCGGCGTTCGACAGGGCGGCCGAGACGCTCGCCGGGCAGGGACACACCGTCCTCAATCCGGCCCAGATGGATCGCGACGTCGGCTTCGATCCCTTGTCGACACCGGTGGACAATGCGTTCCTGCGGGACGCGCTCCGGCGAGACCTGTCGGCGATCTGCGACGCCGACGCGATCGCGATGCTGCCTGGGTGGGAGAGGTCTGGCGGGGCTCGAATCGAGTGGATGCTCGCGGCCCACCTGGGCCTGGAGATCATCTATCTGTCTGAAAACTCACAGGCATAGTGCCTGAAAACCCACACGCGTAGCGAAAACCCTCCCGCTGAGTCCTTGCCCCCCCAACTGGGCGGTGGTAGGATTCCGACATGATCAGCGACGCAAGCGGATGGGTGTCGATTCGCGACCGGCTGCCTGCCGAGGGCGTCGAGGTTCTCCTCTTCGTCTCGCCAGAGGGCCTGATCGTCATCGGCTCCCTGGAGA
>RFQD01000288.1 GCA_009925875.1 Microbacteriaceae bacterium
GCTCGTCATGTTCGGCGGCAATAAGCCACTCGTTCGGCATTATGCCCGTCTCGTCCTTGATCCACCGCGCTATCACGGGTTCCATGAAAGTACCCCACGCCATAAACGCGTTCACCTCAACATCGACGGGGTTTCGCCGCGCTTCGAGCTGGTCGCGAAAACCCGCGGGCCCTGACGCGGCTTTAGCAACCGCTGTCGCGGTCACGCCATGAGTTCGCGCTTCAAGCCATAGTTCGCGATCCGATGAGCGCGCTATAAAGCGGTCAGGATGAATCATTTGCTCGCCTCAATATCACTGAGACATAAGTCGATAGCTTGTGCATATTTGTGACAATCATCAGGTTTTGTGCACGAAAGCAATTCTTTTTTTCTTTGTTCAAGTATTCGCATAATGTGAATACGTTCCATTTTGCGACCATTTGCCCAAGCGCGCTCAGTCGGTGATGGTCGAGGATCAAAAGATTTTTTATGTTGGCTAATTTTTTGTCGCATCTTTGCCAATTCAAAATTACGTTTAGTCATTTGACAGCCTCAATCATGGCAATAAGTTCTTCCTGTTCCATTGTCTTTATGTCGCCATTTTCATCTTCTTCAAGCAATACGACATAACCAATTGTTTTGAGTATCTCCACTATGCGTTCGCGCTCATCTTCGCGCCCTGCCACATAGTGCTCTCGACGCACGATGTGCTCGCTCTTAGGCGCATCTAACCAGGTCATTTTGATTCCTCCCTTAACAGGTCAATGCTTGACAGCAGGCCCTCACAAGAGTCATGCAAATATTCGCCGCGTTCGCACGACGGGCAAACATGATCCTGCAATATGTCGATGACGCGCTGAAACTCGGAAGCCACACCCGCAACAAAACCCTGAATACCCGTCGGGTATGGGTTCGAGTTTTCGCGAATCTCTTCCTGAACAAACTTCGCGTACCGTTCCCGAATATCCATGTCTTTCCCTTCCGTTGTTGAAACTAATCCACGCCACCGACAAGCCGCGCGAATCCCTCTAACGTCATAAACACGACGGCCTGCGCCGGGTCAGCCTTTCCGCGACGTTTCGCCACGACAACGCCCACCGCCGCGTCGTCGTTCCCGCGTTCCACCTCCGCCTCGTTTAGCCATTCGGTGACGTGATACTGCCCGCCGTAGTCTTTTGATTCCAGGACTATGCGTCCGCAAATTGGAGAACGCACTCCGGCAATGTCTCCGCGATCGTCTGCGCCACGTTTTACGCGCCGGTCGATGCGGTCATCCTCGAGAACCCGCGCGAGATAATCCGCTACTGCTCTCTCGAACGAAGCCCCTGCCGCCTTTGCGCTGGCTCTAGTGCGACTCAAGGTCACCCCGGCGTAGTTCTTCCACAAAGCCGAGAAACGCCGCCACATCGTCGCCTGCGGGCGCGTCAAGCCATTCCACGAGTCGATTCGCGAGAGCGTCACAAGCGGCAAGCCAGCCCGCGAGAAACAATCCCGCATGATCGGGGAATGTCTCCCCTTTCGCGAGGTTCGCCCGCAAGAAGTCGGCGTATGCATCTTGGTATGACCGTGGGGCCTGCTCATATGCTCGCTCAATCATGGCCCGCCATTCCTCGAAGCTCACGAGAACGCCACCGTAAAGACATACACAAAGCCGAGCGTGACCATGACAAACAAAAAGCCGAGAATCGACCAGGCGACGATTCCCCACCAAATCACGCGCGGGCCTTTCTGAAACGTCTTACGCCTCAACGCTTTTCCCACGATGTAACTCCTTTTTCGATTTCGCTCGT
>RFQD01000289.1 GCA_009925875.1 Microbacteriaceae bacterium
TTTCCACGATTCGTCAGCCGCGCGGAGAGAGGACACAGCAAACGCACCAGCGGCGATACCGCCAGCGACAAACGCGCCCGCGAGCAACGTGCCAGCACTACGCGCAAAACCGCCGAGACGGTCAAGCCCTGTCTGAGCATCACGAATACCGCTTGGGTCAAACTTAGAAACAATAGGGAGGCGTAAAGGCATTAGACGTTCTCCAATTCCACATTCACGCGGTCAGTCCACTTCTCAACCAAAGACTCCGCGAGACGGTAAATCGTGGCCTTGAAAGGCATAAAGGCACGGTACACATAACGTCCACCCTTATCCCATCCCGGCACACGGAGATTCAGCATTCCGACGAACCACGGGCCACGCGCATCCGTAGGGGAACCGTTCGAGTTCTTATAGCCCGCAAACTCAGCAATATACATACCGCGCGACGTTCGGCCCGCATCGACGTTGATTGTTACCAAGTCGCCCCACCCGAAGCGTTGTCTACCGGGACGCGTTGAAATGCTGGCTTTGACGTTGCCCCACTTCGTATTTCCGTTATGGTTTGTCATGCCCGACAATGGGGCACCGTTTTGGTTAGCTGTTGCCGCGATATCGCGGGCAGTACCGCCAATACCGGAACGCATACTGCGCCCTAGATCGTTAAGCAGTTCTTTGTCTACCTTGCGGAGAATACGCGCAACTTTTGCCATGTCTTGCGCATTGACTTCTGCTCGAAACGAAACTGCCATGAGGCAAGTCTACTGACCGCCTGCGTTTCGGGCACGAGACACAGCGACGAGGTAGCGTTGCATCGTCCACAACATTCGCGGCTCAAGTTGCATGAGTTCGCGCGGCGAAAGGTGGTATTCGTGAGCGAGTTGGGCCATCATCCAATGCAGCGAATGGCCCAACGGTTCTATTTTTTTGCGTCGCCCTCACGCACAATCTGAATGCTCTCAACCCATGCCTCGAAGTCAAGTTCAGTAGCCTTTGTGCGCTTCTCGACTGAGTAAGCCAGGAAGAAAAGGTGAGTGAGTTTGGGCGTAGCCAAACCTGCCACGCTCATGTCGAAATGTGCCTCGAAACGCATCAAATCGACAGCAAGCGCACTAACGGTTTTCGTCGTGCCGTCGGCGTAGACGATTTCAAGTTGAATAGGATCCATGACCCTACTCTAATACTTAGACAGTGCCTCGCGTAAATGCGCCGGCGGCAGCCCACGTCGTGGAGAACGTCAGCAGGTCGCCGGTGCTGCCCGCGACGGGGTTATAACTCGACAAGACCACGGGGCACGTCCAGCGCGGATTACTCGCGGAAATGGCGGTGCCATTCGGTGCGATGATAACGGTACCCACAGCACCCCATGCGCTTGACAGCGTGGCATCAACCGACGAAGCGAAGTCTTGGTGCCAATCGAGCTTCACGGAACCATCCTTGAGTCCCGCGACGCGCGAACGCCATCCAGCGGTGCCGAAGGCAGTCGTTTCGATCTCGTCCGCGCTCTGGCTAATTTCAACGCTGGCGATATGGTCAGAAAAATCCACGCCGTTCACGGTGATGTACGCGTTGGTGAACACTAACTTGGCCATTTTGTTTTCTCCTAGTTTCCGTAAACGGTTACAGTAAAGTCAGCAGCCAAATAATTGACTTCTCCAATGGTAAGGCTACCGACGCTAGACATAGCCTCAACACGCACGTCATAGCAAGAACCGCCCAAAGTCTTATCAGACTCGATAGCGTTCTTGATTGCGCCGT
>RFQD01000290.1 GCA_009925875.1 Microbacteriaceae bacterium
AATGTCGCCGTTCTCGGCCGTCTTTTGCGCTCGCACGACGACATAGTCTCCGTCACAGATGGCGGCTTCGATCATCGAGTCGCCGTGAACCTCGAGCATGAACAGGTCACCCTTGCCGACGAGCTGTTCGGGGAGCGCCATGGTGTCTTCGATGTTTTGCTCTGCGGTGATTGGAATGCCCGCGGCGATTCGACCGACGAGAGGAACCATCGTGACGTCCCCACCGAAGTCGATGCGCGACACCGTGGCGCTCGATGGCGTGCTTGCAGATTCACTTCCGTCGGGATTGAGCACAACCTCGAGTGAGCGTGACAGTTTGGCGTCGCGCCGGATGTATCCGAAGATTTCGAGTTGTTTGAACTGATGCGAAACGCTGCTCAGCGACGAGAGCCCGACGGCCGTGCCGATTTCTTGCATCGTCGGTGGATAACCGTTGGCGTCGATGAACGAGATGATCGCTTCGAGCATTTCGCGTTGTTTGGGCGACAGAACGGGGTGATGGCGACCAGTGTCGGTCGCTGCTGATTCACTCGATGACATGTCGAAAGAGTATTCGAAAAACAACGCCACATCAAACACATATTCGACTGTGTCGCAAAATATTCGAGATTTTCGTCGAATCAGACTTGACAATCCGTCTTTATCGAAGATATCTTCGAAACAAATCTTCGTGTCGGGCACTCCCGGCCGAGTGCCCGACACAAGATTCACAGACCCACCCCTCTCGCAGTCGATGTCGGAGGGTCGCACGAGAGTTAGTCGCAACACAGCCCACCGCAACACAGCCCGTCGCAACATCAAGGAGTTCACCCCCATGAGCGCAGTTGCTTACCCGTCGTTTCACCCCCAGCCCACGCGGTTGGTTCTCACTCGTCGAGGCCGTCGTGTGATTGCGTTCCTTCTCGCGCTACCCCTCGTGATCGCAGTGCTCTGTGTCGCCGTATCCGCGAGCAACGCTGCCGCGTCGAGTTCGGCGACGAGCGACTCATCACTCACGTGGATCACGGTGGAGTCGGGCGAAACACTGTGGAGCCTCGCCAACGACCTGGCGCCAACAAAAGACCCGCGTGACGTCATCGCAGAGATTGTGTCGCTCAATCAACTCCACTCGGAGCTGCAGCCCGGTCAGCACATCGCGATTCCCTCGGGCTTCTAAACTTGTGAGGTGACGAGCCTCGACGACCTCCCGCTTCGCGACGACCTGCGCGGTAAAAAGCCGTACGGTGCTCCCCAAGCCCATGTTCGGGTCGAGCTCAACGTCAACGAGAACACACACCCCGTTCCCGACGAGGTGGTTGCCGACATCGTCGCGCGAGTGTCACAGTCGCTTCGCACGATTAATCGCTACCCCGATCGTGAATTCAGCACCCTTCGCGCCGCTCTGGCCGCCTATCTCGGACACGACCTGAGTGCCGAGAACATCTGGGCCGCGAATGGGTCGAACGAGGTCATCCAGCACGTGCTGCAAGCATTTGGTGGACCCGGTCGGAGTGTGCTCGGGTTTCCTCCCACGTATTCGATGTACCCGCTGCTCGCCTCGGGCACCGGAACAAGCTGGCTGACGGCATCCCGTGATGCGGACTTTGTTATTTCTGTCCCGACAGCTCGGCAGGCGGTCGCCACGGCGCGACCGAACCTCACCTTCTTCTGCGCTCCCAATAACCCGACGGGCACGCCCGTGGCGCTCGAGGCGATCGCGGCCGCGTACGACGAAACCGACGGCATCGTGTTTGTCGA
>RFQD01000030.1 GCA_009925875.1 Microbacteriaceae bacterium
AGCAGCGCAAACGCGCTAGCGTTTGCTCCCCCGCGCGGGGACATCCCCGACATTTTCTATTCGCATCCAGAACGACTTGCGTTGACTTCCAGACCTTGATTGCCGCACCAGAAGAACTCAGACATTTGTTGAATGGTTTCGTCGTAGAAAGGATTCAGGAAGGGATTGCGCACTGGCGTGGGGCCCCAATCGTAATTTGCTCCAGAGCCGTCATAGTCGGTTTCAGCGCATGTCGTGCCGTAAAAGCTTCCCGTTGCCTGACATTGCTTCACAACTTCAATGAAGCCAACCAAATCCAACGCCGCGTCATCCCAACGCGTCAGAGCTTCGCTGGTACTTAGTGTGCCATCTTCGTCTACGCCGCCGCCGTGCCCTTCATGTTCATCCACTTCAAAGCATGTTCCACGATTCTCCTCGTCGGTGAATGCCCCGAAGCCAAAGAGAGGCCGCTCGATTTCTTCCGTCACAGGCGTCCTATTTTCGACGAATCCGTTGATCTGATCTTCGGAGAAAGATGTCTCAAATTGAGTGCCGGCTGTAGCTATCACCATTTTCATGGCCCAAAGCGAGATGATTTGCCTGTAGTTATCGTCGGGGCTTGTCACGGATATTGCTTCCAGATACGGAAATCCGTCACGGACCGATTGCAAGAAATCAGCACGAGATTTATGGCCGAGATTCGTCGCAATGAACCCATCATCGGCGGATTCGAGCTCGCTAAACGCTGACGGCCAGTCAGCAATCGGCCGCAGGTTCTTAACGACTTGTGCACAGTCAGCAGCAAGATTCTTGTACTCAGCCGAGTCGTAGTAGTTCGCGCAGCCAGACAAGGTAAAGACGAGAGTCAACGTTGCGCCTACTGCAAGAGTTTTCCTTCGCGCTCGGGAACTCAAATTCCAGGTCATAACAGAGCTGGTCACGATTAATCTCCTTTTCGTTGTTTGACTATTGAAGTCTCAACCCGGTCTACGCGGGCATATTTGTTTCGAGCAGTTACAGAGAACATGTCGCGATGACGTTTCGCATGAATCTGGGTAGCGAACGAGACGGTGACTCTGAGACCAGATTCGAGGTTTTCAACGAACTCGGCTTCCGGTGCCTTGACACCAAGAAAAAACTCAAGCGCGCTTCCAGGCGCGAGGAGCGGTATGCCCGGGCTCGAGGTGAACGGAAAACTAGGGTGCGCCACGTGATGCCATCCCAATTCAGACTCAAAGTCCACAACAATGTCAATTGCCGGTGTACGTCCGTGATTTTCGAGCCGAAGATACAACGATGCTTTGCCATCCCTATTCAGACCATCGACCAACGAGGGAACAACATAGGGTCGCGTCTCAGCAACATGAATGTTGCGAGCTTGCAATGTTTGACGCCATGCGAAAACGAGCGCGACGACAGCAACGACAGACGTTAGAAGGCCCGCAATTGACGTAGCGACCGAAAGCGCGTCTTCAGCCTGAGTTGAGGTATGGCGGAACGGGGAAGCTAGGAGGCTAAGCCCCCCCCCAACACTTCGATGTGGTGCACTCTCGTCCCTTCGCGACGAGACTCAATATACATAGTTTGGGACGCGGGAGACAGACCTAGTCGTGCGCCGCACTTCACCCTGTCGCGAACAACCCGGTCATGCACGGATCTGTGCGCAGGCGCATCCATTGGTCATCGAGAGCAGCGCGATGAGAGAGAAACTCTCTCCATGGAAGTCAGCCGTGCATACAATGTACTCACGCACAAAGCGGATGAAATTGTGACCTACCCTCCGGGAGACGCGATGAGTACACGCACCGACACGCCCGATGAGGGCCGCACTGAGCGACTCAACTTTCGCCTGACCGCTCAACAAAGTTCGGTCATTCGTCAAGCTGCGCAGATTGAGGGCAAGAGCGTGTCAGACTTCGTTCTCGACGCTGCAACATCGGCCGCGCGCAGAGCCATCAGCGACCAGCAGTTGTTTACGCTCGACGACGAAGCGTTCGATCGCTTGCTGGCAATCCTTGATGCGCCGCCCAAGCCGGACCCCAAGCTTCGCAAGCTTTTCGAGGACACCGCGAAGTTCCGCAACTCGTGATCATCGAACCACTCGCCCGTCACAAGCGTGACGGCTTTCGATGTGGCAACCAGATCCTTGATGAATGGCTACATAAGTACGCGCGCCAGAATGAAAGCCGAGACTTCAGCCGAACGTACCTTGCCATCGACGGCGACGAGGTACTCGGTTACGTGGCGATCTCCGCCGGAAGCATCGACCGACGACTAGCGCCAGCAGACATCGGACGCAACGCGCCCGAGTTTGTTCCCGTGGTGATTATCACTCGTCTCGCCGTCGACACCCGAGCCCAGGGGACGGGGTTAGGGAAACGACTCCTTGCACATGCATTCGAGAAGGCACTTGGCGTGTCTACTGTCATCGGTGCTGGTGGCGTATTGGTGTCGGCGGCGGACGAGACGGCCAAATCCTTCTACCTCAATGTCACCCAGTTCATTGAACTTGACATGCGAAGCTCGTGGCTCTTCGCCCCGATGTCATCTTTGCGACGAGAATTTGCCCGCGCTCTAAACGAGTAACTGCGCTGCGACGCCAACACGTCCCGCCGCGACCGAGAGTGCGCGGTCAGTCGTCGCAACCGATCCAGCGAACGCCATCGCCGTGTGAAGCACGACAGCATCGGGCATTTTCAGCCGGGTTTCTTCTCGCAGTCGAGCCATGGGAATTGCGTCGCGTTCACGCATATCTTCGACATCTAGTTCAAGCATCCGCAACGATTCGAGCGCAATCGGCAGTTGGTCTGAGCGAACGGGGTGGACGAGACACTCTGACAGAGTCAACGTCGCCACGCTGAACTGCTCGTCTGCGTGCTCAACCAAAAACGAGACGACCCGCTCGTGATGCGCATCCGCCGGATTGAGATACGCGATGAGCACACCGGAATCGAGGACAATCACTCGGGCCACTCGGCACGAAGTTCGTCGCGCCAGTTCTCCGGCCAGAGCCCGGGGAGTGAACCAGCACCGGCGCGGATACTGTCCCGGCGAGCAACCAAGCGTTGCATCCGTGCCGTTTGTTCCCCGGGCAAGTGCTCACATATCAATCGCCGAATGAGTTCGGCGCGGTTGTCCGCGGACTCCGGCCACCGGCGTGCTGCCGCATCGAGCGCCGCGGTGATGTCGTCCGTTTCCGTGATCATGTGACGGGGTCGTGCGGTCGGCATGCGAGAAGTGTAACACTTACTTTCGGTGTAACACTTTTGCTAGTACGCCGCACCACTCACTTCTTTGGCTTGGAAACCGCAGCCAGTTCATCCACTTCGCCCGAGACCTGCTTTTGCAACTTCATGACCTGATCGAGGATGTGCGTCATCGCCCGGTCTTGCGCCTCGAGATGCTTTTGAATGCGCGCGGCCTCGTCGAGAATCGCGCCGGCGTCTTTGTAGGTGGCGAGCGATCGGGCATCCGACGCTTTAGCTTGAATGTTCTGTCCAACGATGATGATGGGGAGTAACACCAGCTGCAGGAACGTTTGAGCGATCCACGCCACGATGATGATGGCATTTCCGCTCATGATCGCGGCGGGCAGGCTCACCAACGTGAGTGCCATAAACGCATACGCAGCCCACATCGTTCCCACGGATTGCGTGATGCGAAGACCAATGGCCGCGTTGATGCGCTGCATGCGATGCGAGCGTGGTGGTCGTCGCGGAGCGTGTGTGACGACGGGTCCCTCGGCAAGGCGTTCTTGAACGCGTTCGTGTGGCTCGTACGTGAATTTTGTCGTCATGGGGTCATCTCCGGGTTGTGCGTGGGTCAACAGGGTGAGCGTGTCACGCGAATCGCGGCGGGGCAAGAGGTCACCTCCGTTTTGTCAGCCAAGCTTCACCGTTGACCAGAGTGCTAGCCCGAGCTCGCCCCTGCAGTGATGCCCCGCACGAGGGTGCGCTGGAAGAACAAGAAGATGATGAGCGACGGCAGTGAGCCGAGCACTGCACCGGCGGCCACGAGTTGTCCGGGCGCTCCCCCGCGTTGCCCGTAGTCGACGGCAGAGATGGCAATCGGAACGGTGTAGCTCGACGAATCGGGAAGCAGGAGAAGTGACAGCAAGTACTCGTTCCAGTTGAACACGTAGAGCAACAGCGCGACGGTCAGGACCGTGGGCAGCATGAGCGGCCAGACGACACGCGTGAGAGTCACCCATCGGCCTGCGCCATCAATGTGTGCGGCATCCACGACGTCGGCCGGGACGTGCCGCATCACATTGGAGAGCAAGAATGTGGCAAACGCACTACCGGTGATTCCGAGCGTGAGAACCATGAATCCCTGGTTGCCGTACATCCCGATCATTTTTGAAAAGAGATAGATCGGGAAGGCGACCGATTCGAGCGGGAGCAAGAAAATAAGGATGCACACGGCGAGCACCGCGCCACGTAACCGATGCCGCCCAATAGATATCGCGTAAGAGACGGGGAACGCGATGACGAGGCTGACCACAACGGCGCCGACCGAAATGGTCAACGAGTTGAGAATGTTGAGCCCGAAATTGAACGGCGCAACAAAGAACATGCCGAAGTTAATCCATTCGACGCCCGAACCAAATTCAAAGATTCCCGTCGACGCGTATTCGGCGTTGGTTTTCGTGCCCGCAACGATCGCGAGCCAAATCGGAACCACCCACAGCCCCGCAAGCATGAGAACGACGCGCACAAGAATGGGTTGCACGATGTTGCCCGTGACGCGACTCATCGGTTGCTCCGACGGAGTCGAGTGGAGACTGTCAACACGGTCACCACGGCAATGAGAATCACGAGCGCGAGAACGGTCGAGACGGCGGATGCAAATCCAACGGAGCGACCGCCAAAGAAACTCGTGACCGCGTATGTTGCGGGAGAAATAGTGCTGTCGTAGGGACCCCCGCCGGTCAGGTAATAGACGGGTGCAAAAACTTTCAGTGCTCCAACTCCGAGAAAAACGAGAATCACCGACGTCTCGGGCCACACGGCGGGCCCCGAAATGTAGCGCAGGCGATGCCACCAGCCCGCCCCATCAAGACTCGCCGCCTCGAGGAGTGCAGGTTCGAGGCGCGAAAAACCCGCGAGGTACACCACGAACGCGAATCCCATTTGAAGCCAGAACATGAACACGCTCAACACGAGAAGCGCCGGAAGGGGCTCGGTGAGCCACGTGACCGACATCGAGTCGAGCATCCACAACCAAATGAGACCGGCGACGCTGATCGGAACGATTTGGGGAAGGAAAAATCCGGCACGAGCAAAGGGAACGAGTGCCCGGGAGATGGTGCCGCGGAATGCTTCGTACACGATGGAGGCAAGTGCGAGTCCGACGACGGTCGGCAGGAGCGCAAAGGGCACGACATAGAAGAGGGCATGGGTCCACGATTCCCAAAACTCTGGTTTGTCAAACAGATGAACGTAGTTGTCGAAGCCGATCCATTTGGCCGGTCCGTATCCGGGCCATTTCAAAAACGAGATTCCGATGTTCCAGACAAACATCGTGCCGAAGAAGACAACCAGCACGATGAAGCCGGGATAAAGAAACCAACCATATCCGCGTCGCTGCTGTGACATGGGGTTCCTAGAGCGCGTCAAAAGTGGGGCGACCGGCGATAAACGTTGCGCCCACCTTCATATTGCGCAACGTATCGACGTCGGCGTCGAGCGGGTCTGATTCCACCAACACAAGATCCGCAACCTCACCGACGGCGACACGCGTTCGCGTCGACGCGTCAAGTGCTTCTTGAGCGGAGATGCGCTGCTCCGGATGCCAGGGTTCGCGCCCGTCCCGGGATCGATGCACCGCCGAGGCAATCGCGAACCACGGGTCGAGCGGAGCGACGGGAGCGTCCGAACCAAACGCAAGAACTCCCCCGTTATCGAGAATCGTGCGATGAGGAAAGCAAAAATCGTGACGACCGGACCACAGGTCTTCGGCGGCGTCTCGGTCATCCATCGCATGTTCCGGTTGCATGCTCGCGATAATCCCCGATCGGGCCAACCGTACCGCGTCATCGTAGGTGAGTTGTTGCGCGTGTTCGATGGTGCCCCGGGCTTTCACCGTGTCGAACGAATCGAGCACAATCGCGTTGGCGTGGTCACCGATGGCATGCACGGCGAGCTCGATGCCGGCATCCCACGTGCGTGCCATGAGTGGAACAAGTTCGTGTGGTGCGATATTCAGGATGCCGTGCGCACCCGGCCCGGACATTCCGGGATAAGCGTGAAAGCAAAACGCGGTGCGCGATCCGAGTGCACCGTCGCTGATGATTTTGTGTCGTCCGAATCGCAAGAGCCCCTGCGTGGATGCAATGACGTCGCCCGTTCGCAACCCTGCTTCGATCGCGCGATCGAGGTCTTCGGTGTAGACGTTTGCATCGACTCGGAGCAGGTCGTTACCTGCCGCGATTCGACGGCGCCACGAATCGAGGGTCCACGCAAATTCCAGATCGACAATCCCCACGACTCCACGCGCGGCGGCAAGCTGAGCTGCATGCAGGACTGCTCCATCGTGGTCCGGTTGATTTGAATCGTGAATGGCAATTTCGACACGAAATGCGTCGTGCTCGACGAGGTACCCGTCGACGTGATTCTCGTACCCGTACTTCTTCAAGCCGGCGGTGTTGAGCCAGACGCTGTGTCGATCAGCCGAAATCAAGGCGACAGCGCGATCGCCCGTCACTGCGTCGAGGATGGAATAGTGCGGGCGCACGGTCCACTGGCTGGGGCGAAAATCTCGCCCGACGAGGTCACCGTCGTGATCGCGCATCCAGCGACCGACGAAATCCGCCATGTCGGCCGCCGACTCGATGTGTGACACGTCGGCTTGTGTGAGAGTGAGAGCCCAATTGGTGAAGTGTGTGTGGTTGTCCCACAAGCCTGGAATGACGTATCGACCTCCGGCGTCGATGATGGTGTCGGTACCCCCACCGTCGGACAGACTGGGCGGAATGGCGATGGCCGTTGTCGACCCGACAAATTCAATGTCCGAGATTTTGCCCGCGTCATCGACGCGAATGTTGACGATGCTGCCTAAGAGCCCACGATCACCAGGAATACGGGCATTGGCAATCGTCGTCGACATGGCTCAAGTCTGGCATGAGGGGCACCAGTACAACTTGCGGTTTTGCATCTCGGCCAGCGCGATATTCGTTCCACACACGCGGCAGGGAAGACCCTCTCGCTTGTAGACCCAGTGGCGCTCTTCGCGACGCGCCATGGCAGCGGTCCACTGGTCCGGAGTGAGGTCATCGATCGTCATCATTTGGCCGGTGTCAATCCCGATACCAAGCAAGACGACCCAGTCGCGCCAGAGCTGTTGAGCTTCGTCACCGGTTATCGTGGTGCCTGCCCGGTACGGGTCGATGCGCGCCCGAAAGAGCATTTCGGCACGATACACATTGCCGATGCCGGCGACGACCGATTGGTCCATGAGTAGTTGCCCGACCGGCACGGCCCGCTTGCGTAATGCCGTGACGAACTTCTCCTCGGCGGCAGGGCTTGAATCGTGTTGCGGGTCAGGGCCGAGACGATCAATGACGGTAGCAATCTGTGCATCGGTGAGTAACTCGCACGCGGTCGGACCGCGCAAGTCGGCGCACACGGTCGGGGTCAACAGCCGCAGGCGAACCGCACCGACCGGCTCAGGGGGAAAGACGTCGCTCGCGGTCGACATTTTGCTTTGCTCGGACATTCGCATTCGAGCCAGACGGGGTGCTCCGATCGATGTGATCGAATTCTCGCCCGCGGTATCGAAGATTGTGCCGCGCTGGTTGGTCTGTCCCATGCGCCCGTTGGCCGACGCAATTGTTGAGTCGACGACGATTTCCCCCGAAAAGTCCCAGGCTCCGTAAATGCCAAGATGCACCCGCAGCCACGCTCCCCCATCGAACTGCGCGAACATCTGTTTTCCCACCGCAAAGACGTCGGTCATCGTCTGTCCTGACAACACCGCAGCACCTTCGGCGAACCTGCCTTGCGGAGAGGTGGCCTCCAGTGACACACCACAGAAATTCGCACGAAATTGTCGTGCGATGCGGTGAACCGAATGCCCCTCCGGCACTTACTTGTCGATGCCCTTGCCGGCAATGTCGCCGGTTATTTCGTATTCGCCCAGCTGAGCGATGCGACGAACGTGCCGTTCATCGCCGGAGAATGGCTCGGCGATGAACGCATCAACGAAGGACACCGCATCGTCAACCGAGTGTTGGCGCGCGCCAATCGAGATGACGTTGGAATCGTTGTGCTCGCGGGCAAGCCGCGCGGTCGCGAGACTCCACACCAATGCGGCGCGGATACCCTTCACCTTGTTGGCCGCCATTTGCTCGCCGTTGCCCGAACCGCCGAAAACCACGCCGAGTGCGTCGATTCCTGCCGCCTGGTCACGGGCCGTCGCGAGCGCCGCGTTGATGCAGAACGCCGGATAGTCGTCGAGCGCGTCGTACTCCGTCGGCCCGTGGTCGATCACCTCGTGCCCAGCCGCGACAAGGTGAGCTTGCAACTGCTGACTGAACTCGAGACCTGCATGATCGGTCGCCACATGGATGCGCATACTCAGGATTTTAGGGCGATTAGGCTGGTGACCTGCACCGCCAATCATGCAAGGGAGCATCCGTGCCAACTGACAACCTCACTCGCAAGGAAGCACAAGAGCGAGCCGCGCTGTTGCACGTCGACAGTTACGCCGTCACGCTGGATGTGACCCGCGGGCCGGAAACGTTCGCGACGAACACGACCGTGCGGTTTGGCTCGCGAGTGGCCGGTGCGTCGACGTGGATTGACGCGATTACCTCTCACGTGCACCGTGTGACTCTCAACGGCATCGATCTCGATCCGGCCGAGGTGAGCGATGGCTTCCGAATTCACCTGGACGACCTCGCACTGGAGAACGAGCTCGTCGTCGTCGCCGAGGCGGCCTACACAAACACGGGTGAGGGGCTGCACCGATTCGTTGACCCCGTCGATGACGAAACGTACCTGTACACGCAATTTGAAGTTCCCGATTCGCGCCGCATGTTTGCCGTCTTCGAGCAACCCGACCTCAAGGCCACCTTCCAATTCACGGTCACCGCACCGTCCTACTGGCAAGTCGTGAGCAATCAACCTACGCCCGCCCCGGTCGACAATGGCAACGACTCGAGCACCTGGACGTTCGAAGCCACACCACGAATTGCGTCGTACATCACGGCCCTCGTTGCCGGCCCCTACGTAGCTTCGCGCAGTGAGCTCACGAGCAGCGACGGACGCACGATTCCACTCGGCGTGTTTTGTCGCGCATCGCTGGCGGACTATCTCGACGCCGATTACATCTTCGAAAAGACACGACAGGGATTCGCTTACTTCGAGTCTCGCTTTGGCGTTCCGTACCCCTTCGACAAGTACGACCAACTCTTCGTGCCCGAATTCAATGCGGGTGCAATGGAGAACGCAGGATGCGTCACGTTCGTCGAAGCGTACGTGTTTCGTTCCAAAGTGACCGACGCGGTTCGCGAGCGCCGGGTCGTGACGATTCTGCATGAACTCGCACACATGTGGTTTGGCGACCTCGTGACGATGCGCTGGTGGAACGACCTGTGGCTCAACGAGTCGTTCGCGGAATGGGCATCCACCTTGGCTACGGCCGAGGCAACGGAGTGGCACGAAGCGTGGACCACGTTTGCGGCCATGGAGAAGAGTTGGGCCTATCGACAGGACCAACTGCCGTCGACGCACCCGATTGTGGCCGACATCCCGGATCTTGACTCGGTGCGGGTGAACTTCGACGGCATCACCTATGCCAAGGGTGGATCTGTGCTCAAGCAGCTTGCGGCCTGGGTGGGACTCGACGAGTTTCTCGCGGGCGTGTCTGCCTACTTCACGAAGCACGCGTGGCAGAACACCGAGTTGAGCGATTTGCTTGTCGAATTGGAGAAGACCAGCGGGCGAGACCTCTCGGAGTGGTCGAAGCTGTGGCTTGAAACGGCCGGAGTAAATACTCTGCGACCCGAACTAGACGTCAACGCGGACGGGACGATTACGTCGTTCCACATCGTGCAGACCGCTCCAGCCGAATGGTCAACGATTCGCCCGCACAGAATGGCGATTGGCCTGTACGCGCACGACGGGAAACGGCTGGAGCGCATCCACCGTGTCGAACTCGACGTGGACGGCGAACGCACCGAGGTTCCCGAACTCGTTGGTCACGCGATGCCCGACTTCGTTCTCATCAACGACGACGACCTCGCGTATGCGAAAATCCGACTAGATTCGGTGTCACTGAAATCGGCCATTGCCAATCTCAAGGACATTGCGTCGCCACTTGCGCGCTCGCTTGTGTGGGGTTCCGTGTGGGACTCGACGCGCGATGCAGAAACGCCTGCGCGTGACTTTATCGACCTCGTGCTCAACAATATTGCGAGCGAAACCGAGTCGACCACGATTCGCACCGTGCTCGCGCAACTGTCGCTCGCCACGAGCGTTTACGTTGACCCGGCTTCGCGCGGGGAGCAGATTATCCGTGTCGCGGATCGACTGTGGGATCTTGTCGGTGCGGCCGAGTCCGGTTCCGACGCGCAATTCCAGTTTCTGCGCGCGTTTACATCTCTGGCGTCGACGGATGCGCAACTCGACATCGTCGAACAGCTACGTGTCGGCACGACGACGTTGAGCGGCCTCGACATCGACACCGACCTCGGGTGGGAGCTGCTCATCAGCCTGGCGGCGGGAAACAAGGCCACGCGCGCAGACATCGACGCCTATCTCGCCGAAGATGACACGGCGACGGGTCGGCAATCGGCTGCTCACGCGCGCGCGGCGCTGGCGACCCCCGCCGACAAGCAGGCTGCGTGGGATTCTGTGTTCACATCCGACTCGGAGCCCAACACAATTGTGGAGAAAACTGCGCTTGGTTTTCAGCGCACAACGGACATCACTCTGCTGTCCCCGTTCGTC
>RFQD01000291.1 GCA_009925875.1 Microbacteriaceae bacterium
CGTCAGCGTCGCGCCATTGCACTTGGCGTCGGGGTTCTTGTCGTGCTCATTTCCCTGGTGGCGTGCGTGACCGTCCTCCAGAAGACCAGCGACAACGTGCCTTTTCCGCAGACCGCGCAGCCGCCGGAATGGGGGAGAAACGTCGACCCCGCAACCTCACCCTCGCTGCCACTCGCGGATTTAGCCGACACCACGTGGCTGACCCGCACAGCAGCGCAAACGGGCATACCCGAACGAGCCCTTGCCGCCTACGCGGGCGCCGCGTTGCGATTGTCCGTGACGAACCCGGAATGTGGCATCACGTGGACCACGCTTGCGGGGATTGGCTGGGTCGAATCTCATCATGGGGCCATCTTTGGGGGCCGCATTCTCGAGAACGGTTCGATGAATGAACCCGTATTCGGCATCACTCTCGACGGCGATAACGGAACACTCGCGTTGCCGGACTTCGATGATGGCAACTTTGATCTTGACCCCAACGGAGATCGTGCAGTGGGCCCCATGCAAATCATTCCACCGACGTGGGCGGCTTGGCATATCGATGCGAATCTCGATGGTGTGGAGGATGGTCAGAGCATCGATGACAGCGTTCTCGCGGCGGCCGGATACCTCTGTTACAGCTCCGACTCCATGACGAACGCCGAAGGGTGGAACACGTCCATCCGCGCCTACAACGACGTCCCGATTTATGCCACGGATGTTGCCGCTAAAGCCGAAGAGTATGCCCAGACCGTTTCCTGCGTGATTTTCTGTTGACACACTCTGCCGGGTAGTCTTTATCGCGCAGTCGTCCGCGGATTACCGAGGGTGACTGCACACTTGGCGAGTTACCCAAGCGGCCAAAGGGATCTGACTGTAAATCAGCCGGCGTAGCCTTCGGGGGTTCGAATCCCTCACTCGCCACAAAAAAGTAACGCCCCATTTACGGGGCTTTACTTTTTTGTGTTTCGTTGTGGGCGGGATTCGGGAGGAGGCAATCCTGTGGATTGCCGACGGCTCCCTCACTCGCCACAAATGCGAAAACCCCCATTCCGGGGGTTTTCGCATTTGTGGCTAGTTCAGCCGGCATTCGAACCCGGGTTCTAGGTCCCGTGGCGTTTGCGAAGCGAAGCTTCGTGCCGCGGACCCTCACTCGCCACCCGCCTCAGCGATGCCGACGACCTCCCGTGGCAACGTAGTGTGGACACGTGCTCTCCCGCCTCCTTGTGATTTCCCGACCGGTGCTGTGGATCAACACCATCGGTACGACGGTCATTGCCATGTGGCTTGCCGGGGCCCTCTGGTCGTGGACAGTTCTGCCCATCTTGATCTGGGTTACTTTTCCGTTCAACATCCTCATTTACGGAATTAACGACATTTTCGATCAAGAGACGGACAACATTAATGCGCGCAAGGGAGGTTATGAGGGCGCAAAGATTTCGCCGAGCGAAGTCAAACCGATTTGGATCGCGGTGCTTGTCACCAATGTGCCATTCCTCGTCTTCTTCTTTGTGACTCTGCCGCTGGCAGCATCCCTGTGGATGCTCGCGTACAGTCTTTTCTTTGCTCTCTACTCGATGCCGCCGGTTCGTTTCAAGGCGCGTAAGTATCTCGACGCACTCTCCAACACCGACTACGCATTCCCGCTGGCGTTCGTGCCACTCGCAATGGGTGTGCAACCGGTGTGGTGGGCCGTGATTGGTCTCATGTGCTGGTCAGTCG
>RFQD01000292.1 GCA_009925875.1 Microbacteriaceae bacterium
CGCCTCGAACCAGGTCATCAAAGGTGATGTCTTCGTCGGGAACACGCACGCGCAACGCCGGCACACGACCATCGGCACGAAATGCCGCTTTCTGCTCGTCGGTCAGATCGCGGTCGAAGTTGTCATATCCGACCTTTGGGTCACGACCGGCCGCCACATTGCGCGCCTCAATCTCTTCGGGCGTCGAGAAACTCTCATACACGTGACCGGTCGCGATGAGCTTTTCGACGACCTCGCGATAGATGTCCATGCGTTCGCTCTGCCGGTAGGGCGAATTCGGCCCACCCACGTTGATGCCTTCATCCCACTCGAGGCCGAGCCAGGTCAACGCCTCCACGATTTGGTCGTAGCTCTCCTCGGAGTCGCGGGCAGCATCCGTATCTTCAATGCGAAAAATGAACGTGCCACCCGTGTGACGCGCATACGCCCAGTTGAACAGCGCTGTGCGCACGAGTCCAACATGCGGAGTTCCGGTCGGCGACGGGCAGAATCGCACCCGCACATCGGCACCGGATGCGGTCGTCACGGGGTAATTCGTCATGCCTCAAGGCTAGACGAGCACGGCAAGCTATGTGACGGGGAGGTCGATCCACACTCGAACCCCACCGGGAAAGTTTTCGATACCATTCGCGAGCGCAACCGAAGTCATCATGCGCGCCCCGAATCCTTCGGTCCGGTCACCGGACAACGGAATGCCATTGTTGGTCACCTCCAACCGCACGACCATGTCGTTCACCATAGAGAGCGAGACGGAGGCCGTGTTGGCCCGACCGTGCTTGATGGCATTCGTCACCAACTCAGCGAGCAGGTCGACGAGCGTGACGAGCGCCACCGCATCAGAATCGACGCGACGGATGCTCGCGGCCGAGCCTTTTCCTCCATCGACATCGAGGCGAAATATGCCCGACCATTTTCGATTCAGTTCCTCGATCGACTGAGAAAAACTCTCGGCGGATCGAGGCAGCATCAGAAAATCGGTTGATTCGAGAACGAGTCCTCTAATTTTCGCGATGGCCTCAGCGTCGGTCACGTTGCTCTCTCGCGCTGTCTTCAGTTGCATGGCCGAAGCCAAGAGGGCTCCTTGAACGTCTTTGTGCAACGCAACCGCGATCGAATTCTGTTGGGCCCACATTTTCATGGAGGCTCGCGCCCTTTGCCACAGGAGTTTTTCGCGATTGGAGCGCAGAGCGTCGATAACGAGTGACCGCGCGTGCCCCAATCCACCCAAAATCGCCAGGCTCCAAAACAGGGACTCGGCAATCCCGAGCATGTAGAACGAAAAGAGAATCGCTCGAGAACTCCCGAATGGCAATTCGCTGACCAGGGTAATGGACGGGACTAACGCGGCGAGCGCAAAAATGAACGTCAGCGTCACGACGCGCGTCGGCACAGACAGTCGTTCCAGACGTGACCGCACGAATTTTCGCATCAACCAGAGAACGCCGAAAGCCCACAACAGCGACATAACGAGCCAGAGCTGAGCGTCGAGTGGAGAAAGAAAAACCAACGACCCGAGAGACATGGTCAACCCCAAAAACAATGTCAACTCCGGCCGGAACGGGTCAGCAAATGTGGCGAATCGGAGCACCTCGCGCACATTGACTTTTGCCGGATTGCGAGCCCCCTGACTCAGAGTCACGTCAGCGTCACTCACTCGTGCATCGACGAGACGATGACTGAGAGGTCGAACGACCTCCGAA
>RFQD01000293.1 GCA_009925875.1 Microbacteriaceae bacterium
CTCTTCGAAGTCACTGGTCGTCAAATTTGCGGCCCGAAAAGCTATCGTCATGTGCGGTGTCCAATCTGGGTGCGTTGCGTGGTTCTGTTGACCGACGAAGGTGCGCGGTCGTGGGCTCAGTCTAAGTCGCGCACTTCGCGGTTTCTCAATCCCCGTGACTTTCGCGCTATTCGGTTAGCCCGATGCTCGAGAGGGTCGCCATCGCGTCGATTGTTAGTTTTTCGTTCATGACAAGAAGTACTCGTGTCATGCCTCGCATCCGCCGACGTCTCCTCTTGTTGGCGACATCCATTGCCACCGCAGGTTTCATGACAGTTCCCGCAGTACCTGCGTTTGCGGTTGGCGACCCTCAAGGTGGTGGCGACTCCGCACTGATCAACTGGGGCGGCGGCGGAGCAGCAAACGGCTCGAACGGATTGCAGGCCCTTTTCAATTCATATCAGCCACAGGTCTTCCCAAATGTCACCCCGGGTTGGGGTACGACGACATGGAACGAAGGTTCGGACTGGCTTATTTGGTCAAATGCATTCAATTTCAATACTGTAATTCCTGATTTGGCCATCGGGACGGATGCTTTCAATTCGAGTGCTTGGGGTGGTACGTTCACTTTCTGGACATCGGTGAGCGTAGTCGGAGTGGATGGTGTCGCCACGACCGTGCCGAACGGGGTAAACACTGCGCCATCGGGCTCGCCGACGGGCGATGGCAGCATTCACATTCAGTACGTGGCGACCAAGAGTGCGATGAACTACGTAGTTGATCGCTACATCTCGTATGCGTATCCAAACAACTATTGGAATGAACGAATTGTTGTGACGATTCCACCGGGTAACAGCGACACGGTCGCTTATTGGTACGGCGGGGATACTACTCCGGGCGAGCATGACTCCGCTTACGGTATGACGTCGGACCTTCCACTTAAATCGCTGTATAGCTACGACCCCACGAGTGATGTTTACATCAGCTTCCAAGAGGCTTCTGCGACCTCTGCTTTTGACGGCGGTCGGGCTGCTGGTATCACAGGCATAGATACGGACTTTGCGACTTCGACAGCCAACGGCTTCAATGTTGATAACACTCTGAAGGACGCTGGGACTATGTTTCAATTCGCTTTTGGTTCTACCCCAGGAACCTACGAACGTGAAGTCAAAGTGATGGTCGGGAATGGTGGGCCACAGGTTCAACTTTCGCTCGACAAAACGGACATGACCACTTCTGAGTCCGCCACGTTGCATGTCAATCTGATCAACTTCAAGAGTTCGGTGAGTTCGAGCCTTGGCTTCGTCTTAGCTCTTCCCGCCGGATTGAATCTTGCCGGACCCGTTGATCTCGGCACGTGCACGGCCTCCTCAACTTCGGGACCGGGCTCGACCAATCTCGATGTATCGGCAATTAGCATGCCTGCGTTTGGCTCGTGCTACATCGAAGTCCCTGTGTCCGGCACGCCCGGTCAGTATGTCATTAGCGAAACCGACATCACCCCATCGGGTGGCTTGGCTAGTGGCTACAATGAGAGTCCGCTCAGTATCACCGGTCCCGCGCTGCCGAACACTGGATTCGACCTGGCGTCTCCAATGCTTCTGGCGCTCTGTTTTCTCGCAACCGGAGCGACTGTGCTCTGGCGTCGCCGCCACGTCGCTTAGATAAAGAAACAACGGGTCCTGTCGGGAGAAATTCCGTCAGGACTCGTTG
>RFQD01000294.1 GCA_009925875.1 Microbacteriaceae bacterium
GGGGCGAGCCCACGAAACTCGTCGAGCCGAGCCCACGACGAGCGGTCGACGCTGAAGTGCAAGTAGACGTTATGCCTGGGCGTGACTTGAGCCGCGAGCCTCGGGATGCGGCTCACGACCCACTGCGGGACGTCGGGCATCGCGACGGCCACGGCGTCGATGCAGGGGAGCAGTTCCTCGAACAAGTCGCCGCCCCCGGTCCAGCGGATGAACGTGAGCTTCTTCCGCCTCGCCGCCTTCACGATCCTGGCAGCGACGCCGGCCGGGTCGTCCTTGATCGAGTTCATCAGGCGGTGCTGCTTCTTGAGACTTGCCGTCCAGGTGGACGGCCCCTTCGCAAAGTAGCACGTCACCGCGCAGATTTTTGTGGGGTTGCACGTCCCGATGATCGGGAAGTTGAGCGATCGGCCCGTGACTCGATTGGTGCTGAACGGGTCCTCGCGAGGGTCGAGACGCTCGGAGTAGTGGACGTGTTTTTTGGCTAGGGATTTGACTGACATGCGGGGCCTTCCGTGGCCGGGGCGTCTATGAAGCAGAGGAGAGCGTTTGCTTTTTCGCGGCGGCGTGACTGGTAGTACGACTGAATGCCGGCCAATCGCTTCGCCTTGAACTCCGGGTCGGCATGCCTTGCCAGCATTCCCTCGGAACTCCTCTTCTTGAACTCTGGGTTGGCGTTCCTCGCCCGCATTCTCTCCCGCGATCGCTCCGCTTGCCTAGCCTTGAACTCGGGGTCTGCGTTCATAGCCCGCATTGTCTCCCGCGATCGCTCCGAGTGCCTAGCCTTGAACTCGGGGTCTGCGTTCATTGCCCGCATTCGCTCCGAGTGCCTCGCCTTGAACTCGGGGTCGTTGTGCGGGAAGCCCCCAGAACCGCCGACTTTAATGTTGTATGTGTCCGATCGGCCGCACCACTCTTCGGTAACGATCTCTGACTCCTTGATATATGCCGCATCTTCGTCGTCATACGAAAAGAGCGTTCGCCTCTCGAACGCGTCTTCGCCGTGCTTTTTAATCGCATTCGAGAGATACTTTCCCGACCCGAGATACCCGTCGAACTCTTCGCCGTCCTGCTTGTGGACGCCGACGTATTTCTTGCCGTTCACCTTGTTTGTCGTTTCGTAGACGATCCACGGCATGGCAGGCCTCCTTGCCTGGGGGAGTCGTATCCGCAGTGTGCTGTCACGTCGTCACCTTGACGTACATCGGCGTGTTGAAGCTCAGGTACTCTTATCCAGACAATGCGTCATTGATTCTTTTGCCGACCCAATTCATTACCGGCACGGCCATTGAGTTGCCTAGCGCCCGGTATCGTGGCCCGTCTGCGGCGGGCTTCTTGCGGTACTCAACCAGCGTGTAATCGTCTGGAAAGCCTTGGAGCCGCTCGCACTCGCGCGGCGTCAGGCGCCTTACCGACATTGCCTGCTGCACCATCGGCGTGTTCCGCCCGCTGGCGTTCTGATTTGTGTTCACAGTCCCCATGATCTCAGCATTGGTGCGAACCTCGCCAAGTTGGTTCTGGGCGAAAGCAATGTAATTTTGCTGTTTTGCGCCGCGCTCGGCCGCAAGAGCGCCTGCGATTTGGCCGTCGCCGTTTATTTTGCGAACCTCATCTCGCGTGTTTTGCTGAAAGCAAATTGCGGCATGCGAAGCG
>RFQD01000295.1 GCA_009925875.1 Microbacteriaceae bacterium
GCGTGAGTTCACGCGCGACAACAAGCCGCTGGGAACTTTTGAGCTGACGGGTATCGCACCGGCTCCGCGGGGCGTGCCGCAGGTGGAGGTGACGTTCGACATCGACGCCAACGGCATCGTGCATGTGTCAGCGAAAGACAAGGCCACGGGCAAGGAACAGTCGATGACCATCACCGGCGGTTCGAGCCTGCCCAAAGAAGACATCGAACGCATGGTTCGCGAAGCCGAAGAACACGCGTCGGAAGACAAGGCGCGTCGCGAATCGGCTGAGACGCGCAACACGGCCGAGCAGATGGTGTACTCCATCGAGAAGCTCATCAAGGAAAACGATGAGAAACTGCCGGATGACGTCAAATCCGAGGTGCAGGCGGACATTGACGCGTTGACTCTACCAGCAGGCCCAGGCGGGCGAGTCCGCCGCTGAATCTGAGGCTGGCTCAAGCGCCTCCGACGAGGACGTGGTTGACGCTGAGGTTGTCGACGAGGATGAGGACAAGAAGTAATCATGCCCGACCGCAACGGAGACCAGGAAGAGCCGATCGTTCGCGACAAGCGTCGCATCGACCCGGAAACCGGTGAAGTTCGCGCAGAGGTTGCGGGGGAATCCACAGACGTGGATTCCCCTCGCGCCGACGGCGACGAGCTCACGGTCGACGACGTCGCCGGTCTCGAACAGGCAGCCGACGAGTTGGCCGCCGAGCGACTGGCAGACTTGCAGCGCGTGACAGCCGAATATGCGAACTATCGCAAGCGCACCGAGGCGAACCGCGAGCTCGATCGCGAGCGCGCGATCGCGGACACCGTCCGCTTGTTGCTCCCCGTGCTCGACGACGTGGACCGGGCGGAAAAGCACGGCGACCTCGTTGAAGGAGCGCCACTCACCGCAATTGCCGTCAAGCTTCGTGGTGTTGCTGAGCGACTCGGGCTCACGGCTTACGCGCAAGCGGGAGAGTTGTTTGATCCGAACATCCATGAGGCAATCGTTCAACAACCCTCCGATGACGTCACTGTGGAGACGATTCTCGATGTGGCGGAGCGGGGATACCTGTTGGGTGCGACCCAGGTGAGGGCCGCCAAAGTGGTGGTTTCCGTTCCCAATGGCTAGTCAAGACTGGTTCGAGAAGGACTTCTACAAGGTTCTCGGCGTCGACAAGACTGCGTCCGATGAGGACATCAAGAAGACCTACCGCAAGCTCGCGCGCAAGTTTCACCCCGACTCGGCCGAACCGGCCAATAAGGCGGCGGCCGAAGCGAAATTCAAGGAAATCAGCGAAGCGTATTCGGTACTTTCTGACAAGGATCAGCGCGCGGAGTACGACCAGATTCGCGCCATGGGATCCGGCGCTCGCTTTACGGCCGGTGGAGCTCCCGGTGGCTTCAACGATGCGTTCAGCGGTTTCGGTCGAGGCGGTGCAGGGGGATTCTCTGGCGCTGGCTTTGAGGACATCCTCTCGGGCATGTTCGGCGGTGCCGGCGGTCAGGGTGGCTTCGGTAGTTCCGGAGGCTTTCGCTGGGGTCAACCCACCAAGGGTCAAGACCTCGTTTCGCGCGTCACGATCGACTTTTATGAAGCCGTGCACGGAGAAACCATCTCGCTTCAAACGCCAGACGGGCGTACCGTCAAGGCCAAGATTCCGGCCGGCG
>RFQD01000296.1 GCA_009925875.1 Microbacteriaceae bacterium
GGGCATCGCGCGTGATGGGCGCAAGCGGCGCCGCGCCCATCCACCATGCCACCACGCCGCGCACGCGATCGGCCTGCACGCCATCGCGCTGCAGGCCGATCAATCCCTCCGCGCCGTCACGCTTGGCAAGGCGCGCTCCCTGCGCGTCACGCACCAGCGGCAGGTGCCACCAGCGCGGCTGCGCATGACCCAGCGCATGCAGCAGCAGGCCCTGCAGCGCCGCACTCTCCAGCAGGTCGGCGCCGCGCACCACGTCGGTCACGCCCAGCTCGCCGTCGTCCACGGCGCAGGCCAGCTGGTAGCTGGGCACGCCCGCCTTCGTCCACACCAGGAAGTCGCCATGCTGGGCCGCGGGATCGAAGTCCCGGGGCCCGAGCAGCTCGTCATGCACACGCATCTCGCCCGCCTCGACGCGGACTCCATTCCCGATGATACGTGGATTGAACGCGTCCACGACCACTTTGATCGCAATCACGACCTCACCGCGGTGACCGGAACGGGCGAGTTCTACGGTTCCAAGCCTTGGGTGCACCGTGCCGGCGAACGACTCGTCTTGGGCGGATACTTCTGGTTCTTTCCGCTCATACTCGGTCACCCTCCCCTCTTCGGCTCCAACCTCGCCATACGAAAGGAAGCCTGGGAGCGCCTCGAACCGAAGTTTCAGCGCACAACACCGCGCATCCACGATGACATGCATTTGTCGATGCTGATTGAGTCGGACATGCACGTTGCCTTCGATGACGAGCTACGGGTGGGTGTATCCGCGCGACCCCTCGTGAGTCCCCGTCGCCTCGTTCGCTGGGTGTGGTGGGCAGTCCCGACTGCTCTCGCGACATCGCGCGATGCCGCACTCATTGGTCGTCGCCGGCGTCGTCGCCGAGAACGCTCCCGCTCAAAACTTTCGCGTCACCGCTAAGGTCGATCGCCCCGGATCATCTCGAGCATGTCCCACACAAGCTGGTTCGGGGTTTGCTCGCACGGGCTGTGACCCGCTTCGTACACGGCGAGGCGGGCGCCGATGGCGGTTGCAAACTCTGCATGCGCATCCACCGGCCACAAATCGTGCTGACCGACGGCCACCAACTTCGGGATATTCGCCGCACGCAGTTCGAGCCGCCGATTCGGTGTTTTCTTCATCAGAGTGAGGATGTCGGCGACGCTCCGGCGACGGGTGAGCGCAAACCGCTGCCGCACGAATCGCAGCCGGTCGGCGGGAACGGGAATCCAGTTTCTGCGGATACCCGTCATCATGAGCCACGCGGCAGACGTGCCATTCGTGAACGGAGAAATCCAACCGATTCGCTTGACTTTCAAAAACGCTTGCCCCGGAACCGGAGGTGCGCTCAGAAAAGTGATGCTGGCAATTCGTTCCGCACGCCGTGCACACACCTCTTGGGCAAGGTTGCCCGCAAAGGAGTAGCCGAGGACGTGAACAGGAGTGTCCTCTTGATCGAGCACATGAAGGAAATCGGCGACAAAGAGTTCCATGTCATATCTGCGCCGCGGTGGGTCGCAGTTCTCTGGTCCGGCCTGATGAGATTCGTATTGGCCGGCCAAATCAAAACTTTGCACAAAGAAGCCCTGCGCGACGAGCGCAGGCATCATGCGTACGAAATCTTCTTTGCTGCCGGTCGCCCC
>RFQD01000297.1 GCA_009925875.1 Microbacteriaceae bacterium
CGATTCCGACCGAGACGAGGCCAATCAGCGCATGCAATCGCTCATACAGTTGTGCACTCTGATCGGCGGACCCGTGGTGTGCCACTTTGACCACGGTGATCGGACGCACAACCGTCGATGACAACAGTGCGCGCTGGGCGTCTTCGCCGAGGTCGCCTAAGAAGAGGGCGCTCATGTCGGGCTCGCCTGCCCAGTCGGCGCGAATCACAAGTGAACCCGGATTGCCACTCTGCATGTCCGGATGCCCAGCAACGGGCCACAGTTCCCGCCATCGAAAATCCGTCTCACCGAGGTCGCCACTCAAGCCCGCATGGCCAAACTCGACTTCCGCCCCGGCACGAGAAAGATCTTCGACAACCCCGCTTTCGAAGAGGTCGACGGGTTTCCCCACAATCGCGCGCTCGACTCGGCCCGCGACCGCGCGATACGCACCGCAATGGTCGACGTCGTAGTGCGTGAGCACGAGCACAGACACATGGGACACGCCAAGTCGATCCAAGCACGCGGACAACAGTGACTCGTCTCGTCCCGTATCAATCATCATCACGGTGTGCGTGGTTGCGTTCGGCCGCACGAGCAACGCATCACCCTGCCCCACGTCACAGGCGGCAATAATCCAGTCGGTCGGCGTCCCGACGCGGTGCCAGGAATCAACAATCACCGTCGACGTGAGCGAGACACCGAGTGTCAGCACCACGATCGTTGCGGCGGCTCGCCGAGCCCGAGGCCACAACAGCACGGCAATGACGGCACCGGACATGACCAGCGAGAGCGTCAATCCGGCGAATCCCGTTGGCCATATCGTGCGCGCGAACGGGAGATGAGCGCACACGCGTGCGACACCCGCAATCCATTGAGCTGGAAGCCAACACAACCACAACAACGCCGCACCAACCGTCGGCGAAACACCCAGAACGGTGGCCGCAAGGATGCCTGTGACCGTTGCCACGGGTGCAGCCGGTTCCGTGAGGATATTGGCCACGATGCCATACACCGGCAAACCGGGGGTAAGCAGCCCCACCACGGGCTGACACGCGAGTTCGGCTGTCAAGGGGATAGATATCAGCACGGCGAGGCGTTGGGGCATCCACTCGCCGAGTCGCCGGGCGATCGGTGGAGCCAACACGAGCAACGCGCCGGTAGCGAGCACCGATAACGTGAATCCGACGTCGAGAGCCCACTCCGGATTTACCACGAGCATGCAGATAATTGCCGCACCGAGCACCGGCACACCTCGCGACGGATGACCAAAGCTCAGAGCCACGAGAAGTATGACGGCCATCACGCTCGCGCGAATCACGCTCGGTTGTGGACCCACGATGATCACGAACAGGGTGAGAGCGAGCGCGGCACTTCCCGTGCGCATCCACCGACCACCCCCGAATGCCGCCACAACGGCTACGACACCCGCGACGACAATCGCACAGTTCGCTCCCGAAACTGCCACGAGATGCGTCAGTGACACCGCCTTCATATCGTGATCGAGCGACGGCTGGAGCAACGACGTATCGCCCACCGCAAGTCCGGCAACGAGTTGATTACCCGGTTCCGGCAAGGTGTGCGCCACCTCAACGAGCCGACTGCGCAGGTCGTGGGCCCACTCCACATCGAACGAGGCGGATGCCCCA
>RFQD01000298.1 GCA_009925875.1 Microbacteriaceae bacterium
GGCTGACGCAGCAACGACGAAGAAGACGATGCCGAAGACACCCAAGCGACCCTTAGTTAAGCCGCCACCCTTCTTCTGATCGACAGTGGATGACATATCTGATCTCCTCATTGAGTTCATTGTTAATCGTTTGGATATGAACGACTTGTCCAACTTTGCCAACTTCTGCGTGGCAAGGCAAGTCAAAACTACAACCAACGGCGACACAATATGGAATATTTTCTTGCACGTCGGCTATTTGTTTGGATACGAATGACCGGTACGCTGTTGTCTCATGAGTGAACTTCGAGGCTTTCTGGCACCCAAGACTCCGTCTGGCAAGAGCGCGATCATTCCTGAGATGCCGTGGCACTATTCCGGCACGTTGCTCACGGTTGAGTATTTGACTGACCCGGCCAACGTGCGCGCAATCTTGCCGCCCGAGCTAGAGCTCGCGGACGAGCATCCCGGTGCCGTCGCATTGATCTGGGCCGACTGGCAGTCGTGCAGCAGCGACTTCGAAGAACTCCTCGATCCCGACCGTTCGCAGTATCTCGAGACGTTCGTCGTCGTGCGCTGCACCTACGAAGGTGTGACCTACAGCCGGTGCGTCGCGATCTGGGTGACCAAAGACTTTGCCATGGCACGCGGCTGGTTCCAGGGCTACCCCAAGAAGCTCGGCTCGATGCACGTCACTCGCGTGTACAACCGCGGAAAGGCCGCACCTCGCCTCGAGGTAGGAGCCAAGTTCGGTGCCAGCCTCTCGGCCTACGACCACCGACTCGCGACCGCGCGGGTAACGCTCACCGGCGAGGTGGAGAGCAACGGATTCGTCAACGGCCACAAGATGTTGCACAGCCGGTGGGTGCCCTCCATCACGCCCGGCGCCGGTAACTCGCTCGACCAGCTCATCACAATGGGGGGTGTCGACCTCGACCTCGGACCCGCGTGGGGCGGCGACGCCGAACTTACCCTCGGTGATTCACAGTGGGATGAGCTGGGCTCGCTTCTTCCCATCGAGAAGATCCTCGGCGGCTACTACCGCGAAGTTGGCACGACGTTCAACGGTGGAACGCTGGTGGCCGACCTCGGGTCGGAAGATAGCCAAGAGAAGAGGTACAATCGCAGGCAAGAGGGATAGGAAGCTAAAAATGGCAAAGGCGGAAACTTTGGCCAGATTGCCACTCGCCCGGGTGATTTGATGCCCAACGGTGATGGCGAGAATCGAGGTTTTGGGGTGAAGACCGGTGGTGAAGAGGCCGATCAGAAAAGTACTCGAAATATAGTGAATGCCGATGGGGGGCTCGGAGTTTGTGTTCAGCGAAGGGAAAAAGGCGAGGAACTTCGCCTTGAGTCCTGTAGGGGATGATTCGTGCTTTGGTTTGCGGTCATCCTTACCGGTCAAGAACTGCCAGGTCCGGTAAATACCCACCCAAAGGAGAGCCGTACCGATGCTCGCCCGTACGGCAAAGTGGATCCATGAGGGATGTTCCACACCTGGGGTCGGGTTTGGAGTGATCCAAAGACCTATCCCAATGGCAAAAAAGAGGCCGATGGATGAACCGAGAAAGAAAACGATGGAATTGAGGCGGGCACGGGATTTGTGGGCTGCCATGACAAGAGCCAGAAT
>RFQD01000299.1 GCA_009925875.1 Microbacteriaceae bacterium
AGGCTGCACCGGTTGCCGTGCCCCCGGCTGCTCCCTCGGCTGCTCCCGCCGGGCCGGCGCCCGTTCCGGCTGCCACCTCCTCCATTCCGGCCGCCGCCGCCGCTCACGCACAGGCCGCCGCAAGTCAACCCAAAGACCCGTTCGAAGACCTGCTCGGGCCAGCCGGCTCACGCCGCTAAGCCGCGTGGGACCATCCCCGAGACACCACCGGAGTAGCGTCCCTCTCGGTCATGTCTGACCTCCCGTTTTTCGTCTCTGAGGAAGAGTTTGAGCAGCTCGTCGCGCACGAGCTCGATGCGCTACCGGACGCCATGGTCGACGGTCTCGACAATGTCGTTTTCGTCATTGAGGACCGACCGGAGGATGGTTCCCTTGACCTGCTCGGACTCTACGACGGTCTCGCCCTCACCGAACGGGGAAACTACGGCTTCGGCGAATTACCCGACCGCATCATTTTGTTTCGGGAGCCCTTGATCGCGGCATGCGAGAACCTCGATCAGTTGCGCGACGAGATTCACATCACTTTGGTTCATGAGATCGCCCACTACTTCGGCATTGACGACGATGAGCTCCATCGTCTCGGGTGGGCCTGACCGAATCGGGCATGTGGCGTTGACCGGTAGATTGGGGTCATGGGTGTGCGAATCGAACGCAGCGAGATTGCCGGCATCGGGGTTCGCCACGATGTCGTAACGAAGTCGGGTCAACGCGTGGGCGTGTTGATTTACCGGGATGACCGGCGCGAGCTTGCGATGTATGAAGCCAACGATCCCGACGCCATCGCGCATTCGGTGAGCCTCACCGGACCCGAGGCAGAAGCCGTGGCCGACCTTCTGGGACACACCGCAATTCTCAGTCAGTTGTCCGAGTTGGGCAGCGACGTGGTGGGACTATTTACCGAGCACCTCATTCTTCCGGCGGATTCAAAGTACCTCGATGGTCCGTTGGGTGACACCAAGGCGCGCACTCGCACGGGAGTCTCGATCGTCGCTATCGTGCGCGGAACCGAAGTCATCGCGTCCCCCACCCCCGACAACCGGCTTGAGATTGATGATGTCCTCGTCGCTGTGGGAACACGCAAGGGTCTTGACGACCTTGTCAACATTCTCGCCAAGACGAACAACTAACTCGCCCCCGTCACCTCGAGCGACTGACGAACTGACTGACAATGCATCTCACCGCCGACACACTTCTGCTCATGGAGGTGGGCGGGCTGCTTTTGCTGATGAGTGTGCTCGGTCGGGTTGCCAACCGCCTCGGTCAATCCGCGATTCCGTTGTACATGACGCTCGGTCTGCTGTTCGGTTCGGGAAGCGTCCTCTCGCTCGATGCGAGCACCGAGTTCCTGCACACAGGCTCCGAAATCGGCGTCGTGTTGCTGCTGCTGGTCTTGGGTCTCGAGTACTCCCCCACCGAGCTCATGTCGAGTCTGAAGAAGAACGCCCCGGCGGGCATCCTGGATGCTCTGCTCAACGCCGTTCCGGGGGCCATCTTCGCGCTGCTCATGGGGTGGGGGCCGATCGGTGCCATCGTTTTGGCCGGTGTCACGTGGGTGTCGTCGTCCGGTGTGATTGTCAAGGTTTTGCGTGACCTCGG
>RFQD01000300.1 GCA_009925875.1 Microbacteriaceae bacterium
TACATCACGGGTGCCGGGCTGGCTAACTCGATGCTGGGCGTGCCTGACATCGGTCTGGTCACCGTCACGGAGCTGCGTGACCACGTTGCGCGAATTGCCGAAACGGTCGACGTCCCACTGGTTGTCGACGGTGACACGGGATTCGGAAACGCTGTCAACACGTACCGCACGGTCAGACTGCTCGAACGCGCCGGAGCCTCGGCAATTCAGCTCGAAGACCAGGTATTTCCTAAAAAGTGTGGCCACTTTGCGGGCAAAGCCGTGATTAGCGCCGACGAGATGGTTCAGAAAATTCACGCAGCAGTTGATGCGCGTGAGAACGAAGAGATGGTCATCATTGCGCGAACGGATGCGCGGTCCGTGTCTTCGCTCGAGGAAGCCTTCGACCGGGTCGAACTTTATCGAGAAGCGGGCGCAGACGTTTTGTTCGTCGAGGCCCCTGAATCGATCGAAGAACTTCGCGTCATCGGTGCTCGCTTCGATGTTCCCCTGATTGCCAACATGGTCGAAGGTGGCAAGACTCCTCTATGTACCGTCGATGAGCTCAGCGAGATGGGGTTCTCCGCGGTTCTGTTCGCCAATGCGGCGCTTCGTGTTTCGCATCGGGCCATCTCAGAAATGTTGAAAGAACTTCACACCACGGGGTCAACGAACGGGCGACTCGACGTCATGGCCACGTGGGAAGAACGCCAAAGCATGGTCGGTAAGCCCTTCTACGACGAGCTCGAGCTCAAGTACTCCATTAAGGAAAAATAGAAAATGACTCAAGCTGATCTCGTTATCAAGGGCGCTCACGTTGTGTTGCCCGACGGTGTTCGTCAAGTTGACATCGCCGTCACAAATGGAGTCATCACTGACATCGTTGACGGCGGGTCACACGTTGACGCTCGCGAGGTGTTCGAGGCGGCCGGCCTCCACGTACTTCCCGGCGTAATTGACCCACACGTTCACCTCGGCCCCAACATCACGTTCCCTCAGTCGCCTGAGGACGCTGCTCCTGAATCGCGCACGGCGGCAGCCGGTGGCGTCACGGCCATGCTTAGTTACCTCATGACGGCCCAGCCCTATGAAGACGTCTTTCCGATCGCCAAGGCTGCGATGGAAGCAGACTCGGTCATCGACTTTGGTTTCCACTTTTGTGTTGTGACCCGCGAACAGCTCGAATCGATTCCCCACTACGCGAAAGACCTCGGCGTCAGCTCGTACAAGTTCTTCATGAACTTCCGAGGCGAAGAAGGCGCTTACCTCGGGCTTCCCGGTAACGACGACGGCTTCCTCTTCGACCTCATGGAGGCATGTGCCGCCAACGGCACCATGCTCGACCCGCACGCGGAGAACATTGAGTTGGTGTGGCGCCTTCGGGCACAGGGTCTGAAAGAGGGCAAGAACCCTCTCGACTCGTGGAACCTCGCTCGCCCCGACTACATCGAAGCCGATGCGCTCAGCAAGCTGGCCTTCCTCGGGCGCGTCACCGGGGCCAGCCTCTACGCCGTGCACACCTCGAGTGCCCTGTCTCTCGATGTGCTCGAGTTGGGTCGTTCACGCAACGACAACATCTTCATCGAAACCTGCCCTCACTACCTCACGCTC
>RFQD01000004.1 GCA_009925875.1 Microbacteriaceae bacterium
CGAATACCAGGTTCGCATCATCCCGTCGTTGTCATCGGGACAGACGAGCTGCACGGTTGCCCACCCCTCACGTTGACTGAGGCGCGCCAGCTCGTCGTAGTCATAATCCAGACGGCGAAGGCGACTCCGCGAACCAGCCACAAGCACGGGATGCCAGTTGCCCGACCAACCCACGGCCGGTGGAAACCGCTCGTCGAGGTCGTCTTCATGCCAGTCGAGTGCGTCGAGGAGCTCCACGAGAACGTCCTCGTCTAAAGGAGCAACTGATGTCGGCGGACTGGTCAACGTCGCAGCGTATCCGACCGGCGTGCGCAGAACATCCACGCTGACGAATCCCGCTCTCGTGTGGAACCCGAAGGTGCGCGCCATCGCGTCGCCATAGTCATCCGTCTCGTCGCGTTTACCCCCAGACGACGCGGCGTCGGCGAGAGCAACTCCGGACGCGATTGTGGCGTGTCCGCAGAAATCAATTTCGGCAATCGGGGTGAAATACCGAACATCAAACTGTTCGGCAGAGTCGGCTCGCTCGCTCAAGAAAGCCGTTTCGGAATAACCGACGTCGGCGGCGATGCGTTGCATGTCGGCATCGCTGAGCATTCGCGCATCCAGAACGACACCGGCTGGATTTCCACCATCGGGATTGTCGGTAAAAGCGGCGTAGCGAAAAACGGTGGGGTTGGTGAGGCTCACGAGTTATCGTTCGCGTGCTTACCGCGCGGGTTCTGCGTAAAGTCACTCTCGTCGAGAACAAGCGAGTCCGTCGTCGAGCTGACCGGCACCCCGGCTGCGTGACCGTGCCGCTCCCGGCGCGCGGCACGCAAAGTCTGAATGTAATGGAACACACTTGGCACGAGAACAATCAGAATCACCGCGAGCAATACGAGGTCGATGTAATTCTTGACAAACTCTGCGACCGGCGGGATGTGTCCAACCAAGAACCCGAGATAGGTCAAGCCCGATCCCCACACGAGAGCTCCGACGAGGTTGTACAAGGTGTACTTGCGCCACGGCATATGCCCCACTCCCGCTGCGATCGGGGCAAAGGTGCGCACAACCGGAACCCAGCGAGCAAAAATCACCGCGAGACCACCAAACCGAACGAAGAAAGCGTTGGTGCGTTGCACATTTTTACGACTGAACAATCCGCTGTCACGACGTTCAAAGATTCGGGGTCCGAAGTGGTGACCAATCAGGTATCCCACCTCACCGCCCACAAAAGCCGCGCCCGAGATGGAAAGGCAGATCCACCAGATATCGACACCGAAGACGTTCGGTCCGGATGACGCCACAGCCAACACGCCCGTGGCAATCAACAGCGTGTCTCCGGGAAGAATGAAACCGACGAGCAGGCCCGTTTCGGCAAAAATGATGATGCACACCCCGAGGAGGGCGTAGGCACCGAACCCATCAATGAGATTGTTGGGATCTAAAAAAGGTATGAGCGCCGAGTGCATGCCCACAAGGCTACTCCGTGCCCGATGACGAGTCGGTGCGCAGTGCGCGCGCCTCGGCACGGTCTCGGCGCCACGTGATGATGCCAAAAATGATCGAAGCGGTGATGAACGCTCCGGCGATGACATAAGCGGCCGATTTGACGGCGGGGATGCTCGCCGCAAAGTATCCCGTCAACGTCAGCCCCACACCCCAGGCGAGAGCACCCACGAGGTTGCTCGTCAAGAACTTGAAATAGTTCATCCGACCGATTCCGGCCACCCACGGAACAAAAACGCGAGCCCACGGAATGAATCGGGCGATGACCACGGCCCACCAACCATACGACTGGTAAAACCGATCGGTACGCGCAATGATGCGTTTCATACGCGGGCCGCTCTTCTTGTCGAGATACGGACCGAGAGCGAGTATCCATATTTCGAGTTGTGGGCTTGCCGCCGTCACTAAACCTGAGGCAAACAAGAGCGAGTCGCCCGTGATAAACGGAATGAAGGCTCCCACGAAAAGCCCGGTTCCCGCGAAGACCAGCCCCCACACGGCAAGATAAAAAATCGCAACGGAAGCCGCGCCGAAAATGGGACCGAGCGAGTTAAACCAGTCGGCGAGCTGGCCGTCAAAGGCGGACGTGTGCAGGGGTAGCGTCAGAGTTGTCACGTGCGGAAGGAGGGACTTGAACCCTCACGCTCGAAAGCACAGGAACCTAAATCCTGCGTGTCTGCCAATTTCACCACTCCCGCGTGGGTTCCATCCTAAATCGCTGTGCCGTGTGACCCATTCGCGCCTATTCTGATTTGATGACGCATGGCGGACGATTCGTCGCACTGGATGGACTTCGAGGACTTGCGGCACTCGGCGTGCTCTCCTTTCACGTTGTCGTTTTCGCGACCAGTGATTACCCTCAGCTCGACTCCCTCTACTTGTGTGTGGACTTCTTTTTCGTGCTGAGCGGGTTCGTTTTGTTGCCGAGCATGCCGCGGCAACGTGCCGGAGCAGGACGCGCTTCCGCCACTTTCATTCTGAAGCGCGTGTTCCGGTTTTGGCCACTCGTGATTGCGGCGATTGCACTGGCCCTGGTGCTGTTGGCCATCGAGCGCCAGGTGATGCTCGACCGGGGAAGTTTCGACGTGCCCTATGGGAGCCTGGCCGGGCAAGCACCACTGCACCAGGTCGGCATCGTCGTGGCGGCCCTCTTGTTGCTGCAAATTTTCATTGCTCCAGCCATGGACATGAATGTTCCACTGTGGAGTCTCTCGGCGGAGTGGTTTGCGAACCTTATTTTCACTCCCGCAACCCTGACTCGATGGGCGTGGGGAATTCTCGACGTCATCGTGGTCGGTTACATATTGCTGTGGCATGGACTCACCACGGACACGAGTTTCATCGACGCGTCAGGTCCAATTCGTGGCACCGAGGCGCTCGGCAGGGCGCTCATCGGATTCGGTTTTGGGCTTCTCCTTCGCCTCAATTTTGATCGACTTTCGCGCTGGCGGAATTGGTGGCTGCTCGCAATTGCGATTGCTGCCGTGGCATCGTTTTACTTCATCGAAAAAGATTGGCACTGGGATTCCTACCGCTACGCCATCACGTATTTTGCTGCGCCGGTTTTTGCCTTTCTTATTCTTCAGGTGTCTCGTTTCAACGTCGACCCCGCTCGACGGTGGGGGCGATTCTTGGAGTTCGCCGGCGCCATGTCCTTTGGTGTCTACGTCTTTCACGTTCCTTTGATTCAATTCATCAATGTCGTCTTGGGAACCCCGCACGGCCGATTGCCGGCGAGTAAGTGGATTGTCTTCTTCGTGAGCGAGGGCGTCGGAGTGACCGTCGCGTGCATTGCGCTCACCGTCTTCCTTCGCTGGGCGTGGGAACGGCCGATTCAACGGTGGGGTGCGCGTCTCATCCAACGCATTTCACCTCGATCTGGGGATAACTAAAAGCGACCGTTGCGGGGTACAGCAAGAATTCGACGGTGTCCAGCGAATCTCTCCTCTTGCCCAAGCAAGTTCGTCTTTCTACGACCCTCGTCTCGGTTGTTCGGGCTGTTCGCGAACGGCTCTCTAGCGAAGCCGATCAACTCAGCGATCGTTCCGCATCGGACAACGATGTCGACGACATCGACGCCATCGACGCCGCGGTCAGACGCGAACTCGCTTACCGGGTCAACTCTGGTGACATCACGAGCACGGAGCAGGATGAGCTCATCGATCGAGCGCGTGCCGAGATCTCCGGTTTCGGTGCGTTGCAAGCGTTTCTTGACGATCCGAGCGTCGAAGAAATCTGGATCAATTCTCCGACCGACATCTTTATCGCGCGGGGCGGTGTGGCCGAGAGCACCGACTTGTCATTGGAGCCCGGACAGATCCGCGAACTCGTTGAGCGAATGCTGAGATCTACGGGCCGACGCGTCGATTTGTCGACACCCTTCGTCGACGCATCGCTCCCCGACGGCTCGCGTCTGCACGTGGCGATACCCGATGTCACGCGGAAATACTGGTCCGTGAACATCCGCAAATTCTCCCGCAGCATTGTGACCATGGCTGACTTGGTGGAGCGGGAATCACTCACGGCACAGGCGGCGGAATTTCTTCAACGATGCGTGCGCGCTCGCGCCAACATTCTGGTGTCCGGAGGAACCCAGGCCGGAAAGACGACCCTGCTCAACGCCGTGTTGTCGTGTGCACGCGAGACCGATCGCATTGTCACCGTGGAGGAAACATTCGAACTCGATATCCGCGCACGAGACGTCGTCGGAATGCAGTGTCGGCAAGCAAATTTGGAAGGCGTCGGCGAGATTGGGTTGAGAAGGCTCATTAAAGAAGCCCTACGCATGCGTCCCGATCGATTGGTGGTGGGTGAGGTGCGCGAGGCGGAAAGTCTCGATCTCCTCATCGCGCTGAACAGTGGGCTGCCCGGTTCCTGCTCGATTCACGCGAATAGTGCCGACGACGCGTTGACAAAGCTCTGCACCTTGCCACTTTTGGCCGGCCGAAACATTGATTCATCATTCGTCGTCCCCACCGTCGCGGGCTGCATCGACCTCGTCGTTCACTGCGAGCTCGCCGAGACGGGAGTCCGACGTGTGCGTGAGATTGTTGCCACGACTGGTCGCGTAGTCGACGCGCGTGTCGAAACGATTTCCATTTTCCAGCGGGTTGACGGTGTCCTTGTGTGGACAGGATGCACGCCCCACCGACTCGACCTTGGCGGTGTTCACGACCTGTCCGGCGTGCCCGACCTGTCCGGCGTGCCCGAAATGTCCGGCGTGCCCGGCGCTGACATCAGAGACGAGGGCTCGATTCTCGGCGAGGAAATATCCGTGCCGTTCAGTGATCGGCACATCACACGATGAATCTTTCAGCAGCCGTGATCGCACTCGGGCTCGCAAGCGGAGCTCTCCTCATCGTGTCTCCAACTCTGTGGCCTCGAACACGAAACAACGAGGTTCTCGATGCCTCCGACGTTCACCTTTCCGACGATCATCCGGCACGCAGCACTGTCGGTGGATCACTTCGACGCCGTGCGCGACGATTGCTCGACAACGCGGGGTTTGCGCGAGTTCGACTGAGAAACGTCATTGCGCTCAATGTATTGCTGATGCTGGTTGTGGCGGGACTCGTTGTGCTTCTGTCGCCAGTCTGGGTTTTGGCCGTGTGCGCTGCCGCCGTGAGTGGAGCGGCGCCATGGCTGTATCTCATGAATCGCAGGTCACGACGGGCGAACGAACGAGCGGCGATGTGGCCGGATGTCGCGGACACGCTGATTTCGCACATCCGGGCTGGTCGCAGCATCGTAGAGGCGGTCTCGGCATTGGGCGAAACGTTTCCGGGTTCTATCGGAACGGGGGCTCGGGGCTTTGGCGAGCGCACTCAGTCATCCGCCAATGTGACGCAGTGTTTGCACGAACTCAAAGCTGAGTGGGCTGATCCGGCGGGTGACCGCATCATCGAGGCATTGCGAGTCACGCGGGACGTTGGGGGGACGCGCTTGACGACGGTCTTGCGGGAACTTTCTCGAACACTTCGGCGTGACCTTGCGGTGAGACGTGAAATCATCGCGAAACAGAGTTGGATTCGTGTCGCCGCGGGCATCGGTGCGGCGGCCCCGTGGGTCGTCGTGCTCTTGCTCGCGTCTCGACCAGAAGCGGTGACGGCGTATCAGAGCGTTGCGGGCGCGACACTCATTTGCGGAGGGCTGGCGCTGTCAGCCGTCGCGTATCAGGTCATGATTCGAATCGGCAGACTCAGTCCCGAAAAGAGGTGGTTCGCGTGATGTTGAGCGTTGCGCTTGCCATCGTCATTGGCGTGCCGTGTGGCGTTGGCGTGTTTCTCGTGATCACAACCCTCTCGAGTGCCCTCGAGTCCACCCGCGGGAGGCGCATTGCCCCGTATCTCTCTGACGTGTCGACGGATGCCCACCACGTTGCGGTCTCGGCTGGTGCCGCCGTTGCCCAGCGACGACCGTTTCGCGCTGCTTTCGAAAAACTGTCTGTGTCCTTGTCGCGTCGCAACATCGCTCACGACTCTGTGCACACGGTTTTGCGCAGGGCGGGGCGACGCGAGACCCCGTCGGAGTGGACCGGACGACGACTTCTCTGGACGCTCACCGGAGTGATTGCGGGCCTGGTCTCCGGTGTGGGCTACTCGGCGTCGGTGGCATCGGTCACACCTGCAATTGGCTTTGTTCTTTTGGGCGGTATGGCCGGCTGGTGGCTGCCACTGTGGTGGCTCCGGCGCCAATGTAAAACCCGGGCTCGGGATCTTGAATCCGAAATGATGTCCGGCCTTGAGCTGCTCGGTCTCTGTCTGGCGGCCGGAGAAGATCTCGTCTCGGCTCTCGCCAGAATTTCGCGCGCCGGGTCGGGACCCTTCACCCAGGTCATTCGCGAGTCTCTGTCTCGAGTTGATTTGGGTGTCTCGGTGAGTGTGGCGCTGCACGAGCGGGCGGCTCTCGCCGGCGTGCCGTCATTGAGTCGTGCAATCGAACACATTACGGCGACGCTCGAGCGAGGTACGCCACTTGTCGACGCCGTCAGTGCTCAGGTAGCTGATATCCGAGAAGAGGCAAAGCAACGTCTCTTGGAGAGTGCGGGCAGAAACGAAGTCCTGATGCTCATCCCGTTAGTTTTTCTTATTCTCCCCGTCACCATTGCCTTCGCAATATTTCCCGGGCTCATCGCAATTCAGTCGGGATTGTAGGAATCGCGCGAAAATTTCTTCATCAGCAAATCGTGGAAAAATCCTCGCGCAGGGCGTAGCCTGACGATAGCCAACACAAATTGTGGCGGTTACATGTGGAAAGGTATCAAGGAAGATGGCTTCACTTACACAGGGCGATTCAATGCTTGCAATTGCAACCGTCGCCATGTTCATTCTGGGTTTCGTCGGCATGGCCGCCGGTACCCTTTACTTCCTGCAGGAAAAATCTGAACTGAAGGCGGCGCACCGTAGCGTCGCAATCTACGCGTCGATCATCACGTTTGTCGCAACGATTATGTACTTCATGATGATGAACCTTGCAACGAGTGGTTCGGTAGACCAGACGATGCCCTTGCGGTACATCGACTGGATCATCACGACCCCGCTTCTGCTTCTCGAGTTCGGCGTTGTTGCCTCGCTCGCGGGCTCCGTCAAGAAGGGCCTCATCGCTCGTCTGATGGTTGCGGACGTCATCATGATCGTCACCGGCTTCCTCGGCGAAATCGCTTCGCCCGGACAGCTGATGACCTACGTGTGGTTCATCATCTCGGTGCTTGCCTGGATCTGGATCATCGTTGAGGTCTTCGGTCTCAAGGCTTCGGGTAAGGGATATGCCGTTCAGGCCGTCAACACGATGAAGTGGTTTGTCATCATCGGTTGGTCGATTTACCCTCTGGGTACCGCCATTCAGCAGTTCATGTCCATCGGCGCTGCCGATGACAAGTCGGTCATGACGGCAGGTCTCATCGCCGCCATCATCTACATCATTGCTGACCTCACGAACAAGGTTGTCTTCGGCATCGTCGCTGTGCGCGCTGCCAAAAACAGCTAGATAAACGCGTTCGATTCCATCGCGATTCTCGCGAAGAAATCGAGGGGGCCGCAGGCATCGTGCCTGCGGCCCTTTGCGTTTGCGTGCCGACGCCATCGGTGGTTCCGAGACGCGCGTTCCCGCGCGGTGCCACAGAGCTGCTCGCGTAGTCAACTGGGGTACTCTTGCGGGCGGAGACGAAATGAAAAAACTCATTATCTGGATCGCGTCACTCGTTGCGGTGATGCTCGTGGTGATTGGTCATTTCGTCGTCTTCGGTGTCACCGATACGGGATACGAAAAATGGCTTCGATCGCAGGTCGCGTCAACGGTTAGAGGTTTGTCGACGCTTGACAGCAATGACTTCCAGTACCCCGTCGTCGTCGATCAGTCTTACCTGATTGAGGATTCGCTCATTGCGATGTCCGACAAACTGGTCTACCACGAGGGTGAAGTCGTCTCCGTGCTGACTCTCTCCCGTGACGCCGGCACGATGACGGTCTCGACGGTCGATCCGAGTGCACGCACGATTGTCGGACATGGGGAGTTTCCTGCAAACAAGACGGGCGCCTATACGACCGTCCGCAGTCTCACCGGATTTAATCGAGGGGACTTCTTCGCGCAACCCATTGAGGTTCCCGACGGCTACACGGGATGGCTGCAAATTGAGGTGAAAGCCGGCGCGGATGTGCGAAACATTCCCGTGTTCATCCAGTCATCGCATCTCACCGCCGACACGCTCTTTATCGACGGGACGAACACGCTCAAGGCATACATCTCGGGTAACGGGCTTCGAAACAATTACGCTAACCCGCTGAATCTGGCCGGCGATTTCAGTCGCCCTGTGGCGTATCCGATGGACTATTTCCTGATTTCTCCCACCAGTCCGGAGTTCACGAACACCGTGACAACCGCTGCGGGAGACATTGATTCCGCGCTGTTCAGTTGCACCGAGCACCTCATCAACGCAAACTTCGCTTTGAAGTCGGCACTCAGTGCGCATCGGGTGAGTTTTGACAACGCGACCGACGACTATCTGGCGGAGAATCCCGTGCCGTCACATTACAAGCTGTTGGTGTTTGGTGCGCACGACGAGTATTGGTCGGACGCCATGTTTGATCACGTCACGCAATTTGTTGATCGTGGCGGGAGCGTGCTTTTTCTCGGCGGCAATAACGCGTGGCGATTTGTTGAATCAACCTCGGATGGCTACCAACTATTTTGGGGCAACGGGGCGCAGTCTGCGAAACAACAAGAATTTATTGACCAGATTCTTGGCACCTACTGGGATATGCGCGGCTACAACACATTCGCAAGCATGACAACGCAGAACGCCGCGCCTGAATTCTCCTCCGACGTGACGGCGGGTACGACTTTCGGCGACAAACTTCTCGTCCCTCAATGCTCATCACGCGCCCCGGGTATCAGTGGATATGAGACGGATAAACTGCGCGACACGGCGTCGAAAAGTTTCAGCATTCTCGCCAAGGGAAACAATCCGTGGTTTGGAGGTGCCGAGGTGGTCACGCGTCAAACCGATGCAGGTGGGACCATCGTGAATTTTTCGAGCACAGGAAGTTGGCAAGGTGTGAATGATGCGACGGTCAACCATATTCTGGACGCGTTTCTGAACAAGGCGTTGCACTAATCGTGGCACCCGTGAAGACGCGGCTGCGCTCACTAGACGGACTCCGAGGAATTGCGGCCGTTGTCGTTGTGCTGCAACACTGCGTTCTCCTCTTGCCTCAGGTGTCGTGGGCGTACTTTGGTGGACGCACCGACGATGGTTGGCCGGCGTGGATCACCTACAGTCCGCTCCACCTTTTCTGGATGGGCACGGAAGCCGTCTACGTCTTTTTCGTCATTTCCGGCATTGTGCTCACTCGTCTGGCCATGGGAACAAACTTCACGTGGGGACGGTACTACCCGAGTCGCCTCATCCGGCTCTATGGTCCGACAATACTTTCCGTGCTTCTGGGGTCGCTCATTATCTTCTTCACCGTGGACAAAACTGTTTTGACCACACGATGGCTGGAAAGTCGCCACGGTTTTTATTCACTGACGGATTACCTCAAAGATTTCACCCTCATCTTGGGCGACTCGGGGCGAATTGGTCCGCTGTGGTCGCTGCAATACGAAGTGCTCTTCTCGCTCCTCCTGCCGCTCTATCTGCTGTTAAGAAAAGTACGGCCGTGGATTGGGCTGGTCATCATTAGCACGTTGATTGTCGTCGGGGCATTGATTGCCTTTGAACCGCTCTACTACCTCCCGTTCTTTGGCTTGGGTGTCATGATGGCCCAGAACTGGGATGTGCTCGTCGCACGCGCGACGAAATTGCTTGAAACTCGAGCGTGGGTGGGCTGGTGCTCATTCGTCGCCGCTCTTTTTCTGATTATGAGTCACTGGTTAGTTGCGGCGTGGGTGGACAGCTTTCTCGTTCGCGCGATCACCTTGCCGTTCATCCTTCTGGGTGTGTGCGTGCTCGTGCTTCTGGCCGAGACGTTCTCCCCACTGATCCGTTTTTTCTCCTCGCGGGTCGTCGCCTGGTTGGGCTTGATTTCGTTCAGCCTGTACCTGGTTCACGAGCCCATTATCATCGGGGCAGCATTCTTGACCCGCGGCGCCGTGTGGGCGGTCATCACCGCCGTCGTGCTGAGCTTTGTTGTGGCGCAACTCTTCTACATGTTTTTGGAGCGACCCATCCACAAGTTTTCGCAGAAGCTGCGACGCGGTAAATCGACCTGAGAAAAGCTCACCGTTTCATCGATTGAACGGCCCTCATCGCGCTCGCGATGAGTTCCTCATCCGTTTTTTTCGAGAATTCGCGGGCAACGCGTCCCGCGCTGAAACCGAGTAAAACCGGCTTTCCAAAAAACTTGACGCCATTGACCCAGAAAGCCCAGTTGCCCGGGTGTTCCGGGTCAATCCAATTAATCACGTCGGCATCTTCATCCCAGAAGACCTCGTCGAATTCCAGCCACAGTTTGTCGAGCAGCCCGCTCTGGAGGGCATCGAGCGCCTGCGTTTTTGTCTCATCGAGGGGCGGCGAGAATGTGACCGATCCCGCGTGCAGGACCCCGACGGGCAGTGTCACGATGGCGTGGTCGGCTCGAAGTTCCTGACCGTCGTCGGAGGTCACGACGACGCCGGTCTCGTCATAGGCAATGTTCGAGACAATCCAGCGCAACCGAATATCAAGCCCCTGTGCAACGTGGTCGACTATTTGTGAGTAACCGGGATTGAGGAGCGCGTCACCTCCGCGCAACTCGCTGCCTTCGTCGGGTGCGGCCATCGATAGCTCGGTTGGGTCGGCACCGAACTCGCCACTGACGTTCACGGCAATCACCCACTGCTGGTCGACGGTCAACTCGTCGGGAAGCGCGTCGGAGAGCGGGCGACCCTCGGCGTCGTCGGCAGAGGCAGCTTCTTCGAGCACCGTGTCGAGGAAGGCTTCGGCCGACGGGCTCCCGCCAACCTGGTTGTCATAGTCGAAGGGAAGGATCTCGACTCCGGCTGATGCGGCGAGCTCCACCATGGGGTTACCCTCCACGCCGTGGATCCATGAGGGCCCAAGATCCGCGGGTATCCCGTTGAGCGAGACCGTGTGCGCGCGTCCGCCCGCGCGGTCTCGCGCATCCACAACGATGACCTCACGGCCGGAGCGCGTCAGATCTCGGGCGGCGGCGAGTCCGGCAAAACCGGCGCCAATCACGATGACAGTGCCGGCAGTTTCCATGATTTCTGCTGCCGCGCGCTGGCCCGACTCCCATGCACCGTGCGTCGTTGCCGGGGCCGTGGGCGAGGTTGCCTCGCCGGCGAAATGCAGACGATCGATTGGTTCGGCGAGCATGTCTCGAGCATCCGTTCCGACGTTGCTCGGCGCCAGATACGAATACGACCCATTGGCGAACGGATCCGTCGACCACGACGTGCGAAGAAAACTCGTGGGGTACAGGTCGGTCCCCACTCCGGGCGAATCGGTCGACGAGAGGTTTGCCGAGGTCGCACGCCCGTCGGCGGCGCACGCGGCGAGGGCAAAAGTGAGTCCGGTTGAAATACCGCTCGCGATGACAGCTCGCCTGCTGATTTCCATATCATGAGGATACGTGCACGGAAAGGTCTCACCGATGAGGGAATCCCAGACAACGACGCGAGTTGGCAAACTTATCCTGACCAGCTTGTCTTTTCTGCTTGTGTCGACGCTGAGCGCATGTTCGATGTCGTCGTCTACGGAAGACGCATCCGATGGCGGTGCGAGCGATCCGTCCTTGGAGCGCTTCTACGGGCAGTCAGTTGACTGGCGCGAGTGTGGCGAGAGTCTCACGTGCGCCTCGATTACGGCCCCCGTGGATTGGGCCGACCCCCAAGGTGAAACCATTTCCCTGTCGATGATTCGGCATGCCGCGTCGTCGGGTCAGAGCGTGGGTGCGGTTTTCGTGAATCCGGGTGGTCCTGGGCAGAGTGGTGTCGACCTCGTGCGCAATGACTTTTCCAACGCGGTCGATGCCGATTTAGCGCAGTCGCTCGACGTGATCGGCTTCGATCCGCGGGGCGTGGGTGAATCACATCCCGTGCGGTGCACAGGTGATGCGAGTGAACTCGACGCCTTTCTGTATGACATTGTGCCCGGCGTGCGTGGAAGTGAATCGTGGCTGGATGCAAAGAAGGAGATTGCCCAGCGGTTTGTTGACGGTTGCCAGAAATACACCGGCCCTTTGCTCGCGCATCTTGATACCCGCAGCGTTGCCAAAGACTTGGACTTGATGCGCGCACTCGTGGGTGAGTCGCACCTGAACTATCTGGGCTATTCCTATGGCACGTTCATCGGTGAGGTGTACGCGCAAGAATTTCCGCAGAATGTGGGCCACCTCGTGTTGGATGGAGCCGTTGACGCGGCCGCAGCGGGACCGGAGAGTGGCGATCAGGCCGCCGGCTTTGAAATGGCTCTGGGTAACTGGATTTCGTGGTGCCTCGAGCGAACGGATTGCCCACTCGATGGCACACTCGAGACCGCATCGGCGCAAATCTCCGACATGTTGAGCTCTCTCGATGCCAACCCGCTTCCGGCGAGTGACGGTCGACTGGTCGGTGGCGACACGTTTGCGTCGGGCATCACTTCGGCGCTGTATTCCCCGGACACGTGGCCCGACCTGTTGGCAATGATTGCGGGGTACCGTTCGGGCGATGTCGACCCCGCGATCGGTCTTGCCGACTGGTACAACGGTCGCAACGATGACGGGACCTACGTGAGCAATGACACCGAATCGTTTATTGCAATTGGATGCGCGGATTCACCGCCGAGTGACGAATCAACGTGGGCCGACACGGCGGCCCTCCTGCGCGAGTCTGCTCCCGTGCTCGGTCCGTATTTTGCCTACGGCGATGTGCTCTGCTCGCTGTGGCCCTACCCTCCGGTCTTTGCAACCGCAGGTATGAAACCCACGGGTCCCGCACCAATCGTGATTATCGGAACCACGGGAGACCCGTCGACGCCCATCGCATGGGCGCAAGACGTCGTGACCCATCTCACGGACGGCCGACTCATCACGTACACGGGCGAGGGTCACACGGGCTACGACAAGGGCAACGCGTGCGTCAACTCACTCGTCGACAACTTTTTCATCAATGATGTGGCTCCGCCGCGCGATTCGACGTGCTAGCTCCGACGCCCTCTTCGGCTCGTGCCTCGAATGTTGTGGATAACTAGCGCAACGCCGGCAAGGCTCAAGCAAGACTTCTCTCCTCACACCATTGAAAGGAGAGTGTCCATGCGCGCTCACAAAATTCTTCACGCCATTCGAACCTGGTCAACGTCGGATCAGGGAGATGTGCCCGGCTGGGTTCTCATCACCCTCATGACCGCGGGCATCGTCGTCGCACTCTGGGCGGTCGCCTCACCTGCTCTCGGCCACCTATTCAACACCGCCATCACGCGCGTGGTGAGTTTCTAAGGTGAACCTCACCGACGACCGCGGCTCCGCGACCGTCGAGTTCACGCTCGTGAGCATCCTGCTGGTGTTATTGACCCTCGGCGTGATGCAAGTTGCGCTCGTCTTGCACGTCAAAAACACGGTGGCGGATGCGGCAGCCGAAGGGGCTCGTTGGGCAGCCCTCGCCGACTCGAGTCTGCCGGCCGGCGTTGCGCGCACCGCGGAGCTCATCAACACGAGCGTCGGGCCGAGCTATTCCGGCGACGTACGCGCCCGCTTTCTGGACTGGTTGGGGCAACCGGCCGTGGAGGTCACCGTGCGCACGACCCTGCCGGCACTCGGCTTATGGGTGCCAGCCGTGCCGTTGGAGGTGAGTGGACATGCCGCGCGCGAAGTTGTTGGTTGACGAGGGATCCGCATCCATCGAATTCATTGCGGCCGGTGTGCTTCTGCTCGTGCCGATGATGTACCTCGTGATTGCGTTGTCGACGGTGCAGACGGCGGCTCTCGCCGTGGAAGGTGCAAGTCGGCACGCGGTGCGCGTTTTCGTGCAGGCCAGTGACGAGGCGCGTGCGTTTGCTCGGGTGTCACGTGTCGTCGAATTTGCCAAGACCGACGCAAAGATCAGCCAACCCATGACCACGCAGGTGCAGTGCTCTCCGGTGCCCGCGGATTGTTTTCGTACGGGCACTCGAGTAACGGTCAGTGTCTCGACCCGAATTCCTCTCCCGTACGTGCCGAACCTGTTCGGGCTCGCGCACTATGCGACCATTCCGGTGTCGGCCAGTTCGACCGAAATCGTCTCGAAGTTTCACGCATGACTCGGCGACGTTCCGCACTATCGCGGGATGACGAAGGCTCGAGCCTTATTCTCGTCATTTTCGCGGGTCTGCTGTGCGCGGCACTCGTCATCGCCGTGTCGGCCGCAACGAGTTTGTATCTCGAACGCAAGCGCCTGTTTAGCCTCGCGGATGCTGCGTCTCTCGTGGGTGCCGAGAGCTTTCGAGTTTCGGATGTCACCGTGGTCAACGGTCGCGCTCAGCCTCATCTGACATCAGCGCAAGTGGCTTCTGCGGTGAAATCTTTTGTGAAGGCGTCGACACCACCCGATCTCACCAACGTGCGTGTCGATTCGGCGCGCACACCCGACGGACGTTCCGCTGAGGTGACCCTGTCCACGATGTGGCGTCCGCCGGTCATCACTTTTTTGATGCCGGCGGGGTTGCGCATCGATGTCACGTCAACGGCGCGAAGTGTGCTGTGGGCACGCTAATCAAAACTGTCGTTGCAGTGAGCAAAAAATCTGATGCCCCGGTCATGACGACCGGGGCATCAGATTTATGCGTGTGCGGAGTTACTTGGCCGCAGCGCGCATCTTGTTGGCAACCTCAATCGCGTCACCGAACGGCACGTTGGACTTGCGTCCGGGTCGTGCGATGAACAGGTAGAGCAAACCGACGACGAGCACGACGCCGACACCCCACTGTGCGAGCACATCCGGAACGATGAGCTGCCAGAGAGCCCACAGACCGTAGGCCAGTGCCGCGATGTTGACGACGATGCCCCAGCCGCCGAGGTTCCACGGTCCGGCGGGCTTCCATCCACGGAATCGCATAATCAGCGCCGACAGCACGACCGCCTGGAAGGCGATGTAGATGGCGGCGACCGCGAAGTCGGTGATGGGCACCAGCGTGTCGGGCGCGAAGTAAATCACGACAGCCAGAATCATCGGGATGATGCTGGCAACCAGGAGGGCGTTTGCCGGAACCTTGTTGCGGTCGGAGATCTTTGCCATCCACTTGCTCGCGGGCAGCATTTCGTCGCGTGCGAACGAGTGCAACAGGCGACTTGCGGCGGCCTGGAGCGACAAAACGCACGAGATGAACGCCATGACCGCGACGATCAGGAAGATCCGCATCCCGGTCGCACCAATGGCCGCGGTGAGCACCGTGGGGATTGGTGCCGGGTCTTCGACCAGCGCGGCGAGGTCCGGTGCGGCGAGCACGTAACCCGAGAAGGAGAACAGAGCCGAGATGCCACCGATGAAGATAGTGAGATACATCGCTTTGGGAACCTGGCGGGCCGCGTCCTTGACCTCTTCCGCCACGTCACCACAGGCTTCGAAGCCGTAGAACATGAACAGACCCACGAGAGCAGCTCCGAGGAAGAGGGGAGCCCAGTCGATGATGCTGCCCTGGAAGACCTCGAAGAACACGCTGAAGTCGTTGTGGCGGTGGAAGATGAGCAAGAACAAGCCCATTCCGACCACACCGATGAGCTCGGCCGCGAGTCCGATGCGGGCGATGCGAGCCAGTGCCTTCGTTCCACCAAGGTTGAGCAACAGGGCGAGGATCAGGAGACCGAGCGTCAGCGCGAGGTTGATTTCCGGCGTGAGTTCGGTGATTCCAAAGACCTGCGACAGGAATGGGGCGCCGAATTCCGCGACCGACGTGATGGTCACGAGCATGGCCCACACGTACACCCAGGCGGTGATCCACGCACGACGCTTGCCGGCGAGGCGGCGCATCCACGGGTAAATGCCACCAGCGATGGGGAACTGCGAGACGACCTCACCCATGACAAGAGCGACGAGAAGCTGACCCGCACCGACGATGACGATCCACCAGATGGCGCTCGGGCCGGCGGTTGCCAGGCCCAATCCGAAGAGCGCGTAAATGGCGACCAGTGGCGACAGGTACGTGAAGCCCAGTGCCAGGGTGCTCCAGACCGACATTGAGCGGTGATATTTGCTTTCGTACCCCAGCGCGCTGAGGTGCGCGGAGTCCGATTGTTCAGTGCTAGCCATGATGACCTTTCAGTACGGGGATGCGCTCCGAGAGCGGACCATCCGCGGATGCACGTCCTTGTGCGTTTGTCACGATAGTGCTTTTTTTACCGTTAGGGATAGAGGTTTTGCGTGAACGGGAAAAAATCCTGGATGGACACCGGGCGACGGCCATACGCAAATAAAAACTTCAGTATTGAATGTTTTAGTTCGTGTGAGTACTATCCAAGGGCAGGCAAACTTCGGCACTCACCCTCCGAACAATGAGGTTCACCACAGATGACGACTGAACTCGACGTTCCCTACCTCGACATTGCTGACCCCGGATTTGCGATGCATTCGCAGGCCGTGCGGGATGCCCGAGCACGCAGCTGGTACGCAAAGACAAACTACGGCTACGCAATCCTTCGGCACGAGTACGTGTCCACGTTGCTCAAAGATCCGCGCTTACGTCAGGGCAGTGCGAAATGGCCCGAGCACAACGGTGTGCACTCCGGGTTGTTCTACGACTGGTGGACGAAATGCCTCCTGGTCCTCGAGGGGGAGGACCACCACCGCATCCGTCGCCTGTTGAACCCCGCTTTTTCGCTCAAGCATCTCGAGCCCTACCTTCCGCGTTTCGAAGCGCTCGCTGACGAACTCATCGACGACTTTCTGCCGAACGGGCAGGTTGAGTTTGTCAACGAGTTCGCGCAACCGTACGCGACGCGCGTGCTGTGCATCCTGCTCGGAATTCCCGAGTCAGAATGGCCGACGATTGCGCGTCTTGCCTCGACCATCGGGCTTGCCCTCGGTGTCACGCTGCAACAAGACCTCGCCGAGGTGGAGGCAGCCATCGCAGAACTCTACGTCTACGCCGAAGATTTGATTCGCGACCGCCAGGTCAACCCCGGTCCGGATCTGATCTCCCGATTGGTTGAGGCCAACCGCAACGGCGATTCGCTCTCCGACGACGAGCTGCGCAATGCCCTGTGCCTCCTCATCTTTGGAGGAATGGACACCACCCGAAATCAACTCGGACTCGGCGTGATGTCGTTCCTGCAACATCCCGAGCAATGGGAGCTGTTGGCCGCGCATCCCGAGCTTGCCCCGGCAGCCGTCGAAGAAGTCATGCGCACAAACCCCACCACGACGTGGGTCACGCGCGAAACGGTGGTCGACTTTGACTACGAAGAGTTGCACATTGATGCCGGAACGACCGTGCATTTCTTCACGCAGGTGAGTGGGACCGATCCACAGGCGTACCCCAATCCCGAAATCGACATCACGGCAGAACGTGTCGGTCACTACGGGTTTGGTGGGGGAATGCACCACTGCCTCGGGCATTTCGTCGCGCGCGCAGATATGGCCATTGCGCTGCGCGCGTTGTCGTCAAAAATGACGAATCTGCGCATCAACGGCGTCGATGAATGGATGCCCGACTCGGGCAACACCGGACCAGTGCTGTTGCCCCTCGCTTTTGACCGTCGCTAAACCCAACTCGCTCGAAAGGGAACATCCATGAAAGTCATTGTTGACCGCACGAAATGCGACAACCACGGTCAGTGCACCTTTGCCGCGCCAACGGTGTTCCGTCTCGACGAGCGCGGAATTCTGCAATACGAAGAAAACGTGGATGAGTCGTTGCGCGACGAGGTGGAAGAGGCGTCGGACGTGTGTCCGGCTCAAGCAATTCGCATCTCCGACTAACCGACTGTCTCACTGCTCGACCCGGGTGACGCACCCTCGGTTGCCGAATCTGTATTACCTATCTCACCATCGCACAAAGGAGTGTTCGCGTGGCTCACGAATCGACAATCAGTTCGCTTGATGACAATGACGCGTTTGCGCGCCATCAGGCGGCCAACATGCAGCCCGATGTCATCGCACAACTGGAGAAGCACATCGCCGAGGCGGGTGTTGAATTCATCTATTACATGCTGCCCACCATCGGTTCGAAAGTGGTGGCCAAGATGGCACGGCGAGTGTGATCAAGAGCCACCACAATGTGGGTGGGCTGCCCGAAGATATGACGCTC
>RFQD01000031.1 GCA_009925875.1 Microbacteriaceae bacterium
GGTGACAAGCTCGCTGGTCGCCACGGCAACAAGGGTGTTATCGCCAAGATTCTCCCCATCGAAGACATGCCGTTCCTTGAAGACGGCACTCCCGTCGACGTCGTACTCAACCCGCTCGGTATTCCGGGTCGCATGAACTTCGGGCAGGTTCTCGAAACCCACCTCGGCTGGATTGCGAAGCAGGGCTGGAAAGTCGAAGGCACTCCGTCGTGGGCGGGTGCGCTGCCCGAGGTTGCTCGTGAGGCGGCTCCCGGCACCAAGGTGGCCACACCCGTGTTCGACGGTGCACTCGAGGAGGAAATCGCCGGTCTGCTCGACTCGACGCTTCCCACTCGTGACGGCGCGCGACTCATCGGCTCGAGCGGAAAGGCTCGTCTCTTTGACGGTCGTTCCGGTGAGCCGTTCCCTGAGCCTGTGTCGGTCGGTTACATGTACATCCTGAAGCTGCACCACCTGGTCGACGACAAGATTCACGCGCGTTCGACCGGCCCCTACTCGATGATCACGCAGCAGCCCCTCGGCGGAAAAGCCCAGTTCGGTGGACAGCGTTTCGGCGAGATGGAGGTGTGGGCGCTCGAAGCGTATGGCGCCGCCTACGCACTCCAGGAGCTTCTCACCATCAAGTCGGACGACATCGTCGGCCGCGTGAAGGTGTACGAGGCCATCGTCAAGGGCGAGAACATCCAAGAACCGGGAATTCCCGAATCGTTCAAGGTTCTGATGAAGGAAATGCAGTCGCTGTGTCTGAACGTCGAGGTGCTCGACGCGAATGACAACGTCGTGAGTCTTCGCGACACCGACGACGAGGCATACCGTGCCGCCGAAGAACTCGGCATCAACATTTCCCGGCTTGAGACCTCGTCGATCGACGAAATCTAAGCCAGACGAGACTACGGAAACAGGAAAAGAGTAGACGTGTTTGACACAAACACCTTCGATCAGTTGCGCATCGGTCTGGCCACCGCCGACGACATTCGTCGTTGGTCATTCGGCGAGGTCAAGAAGCCCGAAACCATCAACTACCGCACCCTGAAGCCCGAGAAGGATGGCCTCTTCGGAGAGCAAATCTTCGGGCCGTCGCGTGACTGGGAGTGCTCGTGTGGCAAGTACAAGCGCGTTCGCTTCAAGGGCATCGTTTGTGAGCGTTGTGGCGTCGAGGTCACGAAGTCGTCGGTGCGCCGTGAGCGCATGGGCCACATCGAGCTCGCCGCTCCCGTTACCCACATCTGGTACTTCAAGGGTGTGCCGAGCCGTCTCGGTTACCTGCTCGACATGGCGCCGAAAGACCTCGAAAAGGTCATTTACTTTGCCGCGTATATGGTGATCGACATTGACGAAGACGGCCGTCACGCCGACATGCCGGGCCTCGAGAACGAGCTCCGCCTCGAACTCAAAACCCTCGAGGGTCAGCGCGATGCGCGAATCGCCGACCGCATGCAACGCCTCGAGAAGGACCTCGAAGCGCTCGAAGCCGAGGCTGCCAAGAGCGACCAGAAGCGCCGCGTCAAGGACTCCGCCGAAAAAGAGATGGGGCTCATCCGCAAGTCAATCGATGACGAGATCGCACGTCTCGAGCGCGTGTGGGATGACTTCCGTAACCTCAAAGTCGGTGACCTGAAGCCCGAAGACGCCGTGTTCAACGAGCTCGTCGACCGCTACGGACTCTACTTCGAGGCGTTCATGGGTGCCGAGGCCATCAAGAAGCGCCTCGAGTCTTTCGACCTCGTCGGCGAAGCGGAAAAGCTCCGCGAAGAAATTGCGACCGGCAAGGGCCAGCGCAAGATTCGTGCGATCAAGCGCCTGCGCGTTGTGAGCGCGTTCATCAACACCGGCAAGTCGCCCGCCGCCATGGTGCTCGACGTTGTGCCGGTGATTCCACCGGAGCTTCGTCCGATGGTGCAGCTCGACGGTGGTCGTTTTGCCACCTCCGACCTCAACGACCTTTACCGTCGTGTGATCAACCGCAACAACCGTCTGCGTCGTCTGCTCGACCTCGGTGCTCCCGAGATCATCGTGAACAACGAGAAGCGCATGCTTCAAGAGGCCGTGGATGCCCTGTTCGACAACGGTCGTCGCGGACGCCCCGTCACCGGGACCGGAAACCGCGCCCTCAAGTCGCTCTCCGACATGCTCAAGGGTAAGCAGGGTCGTTTCCGTCAGAACCTGCTCGGAAAGCGCGTCGACTACTCGGGCCGTTCGGTCATCGTCGTGGGTCCGCAGCTCAAACTCCACCAGTGTGGTCTGCCCAAGCAGATGGCACTCGAGCTGTTCAAGCCGTTCGTCATCAAGCGCCTGATCGACCTGTCACACGCGCAGAACATCAAGAGCGCCAAGCGCATGGTCGAGCGTAGCCGTCCCCAGGTGTGGGATGTGCTCGAAGAGATCATCCGCGAACGTCCGGTTCTGCTCAACCGCGCGCCGACACTCCACCGCCTCGGCATTCAGGCGTTCGAGCCGCAACTCGTCGAGGGTAAGGCGATTCAGCTTCACCCGCTCGTGTGTGCCGCGTTCAACGCCGACTTCGATGGTGACCAGATGGCTGTGCACCTTCCGCTGTCGGTCGAGGCCCAGGCCGAAGCCCGCGTGCTGATGCTCGCGTCGAACAACATTCTCAAGCCGTCCGACGGTCGCCCGGTGACCCTGCCCACGCAGGACATGATCATCGGTCTGCACCACATGACCACGGTCAAGCAGAAAGCGAACGGCTTCGGTCGTCAGTTCAACTCGGTCGCCGAGGCGATTCTTGCGAAAGATGAGGGTCGACTCGACCTGAACGCCGTCGTGCGCATCCGTATCGTCGACACGATGTTTGCTGAGACCGACCTGGCTGAAGACGTCGAGTTCCACACCGGACTCAAGACCCCGGAAACGGTGACCGTCAAGCGGGTCGCTCCGTTGCAAGACGGATCGATGATGGTGGTCTGCACGCTCGGACAGGCGCTCTTCAACGAGTCGCTCCCGGTCAACTACCCCTTCGTCTTCGATGTGGCCGACAAGGGCACCATCTCGAAGATTGTGAACGACCTCGCCGAGCGCTTCCCGAAGACCGTCGTGGCGGCCACGCTCGACAAGATCAAGGATGCCGGTTTCTACTGGGCTACTCGTTCCGGTGTCACCGTTGCGCTCTCCGATATTCTGACGCCGCCGAACAAGGCCAAGATTGTCGACGGCTTTGAAAAGAAGGCAGCGAAGGTTCAGTCCGAGTTTGACAAGGGTCTGCTCACCGACACCGAGCGCAAGCAGGAGCTCATCCAGATCTGGACCGAAGCCACGGCTGAGGTTGCGGATGCGATGCGCAAGAACTTCCCGGAGAACAACACCATCAACCGCATGGTGACCTCGGGAGCTCGTGGTAACTGGCTGCAGGTGCGCAACATCGCCGGTATGCGTGGTCTGGTGAATAACCCGAAGGGCGAGATCATCCCGCGCCCGATTATTTCGAGCTACCGCGAGGGTCTCTCGGTCGTGGAGTACTTCATCGCGACCCACGGCGCCCGCAAGGGTCTGGCCGACACCGCTCTGCGGACCGCCGACTCGGGCTACCTCACTCGTCGTCTGGTTGACGTTGCACAAGACGTCATCATTCGGGAGGACGACTGTGGCACGAACAAGGGCCTCGACGTCAAGATTGTCGAGATCGACAAGGCGGGCAACATCGTGCGCGATGCTCGTGGCGAACTGGTGAAAGACGAGAACGTCGAGAACTCGGTGTTCGCTCGCTCACTCTCCGAAGACGCTCTGGACGCGAAGGGCAACGTTGTTGCCACCGCTGGCACCGACATCGGTGATGTCATGATTGACGCCCTGCTGGCTGCCGGCATCGACGAAATCAAGGTGCGCTCGGTGCTCACGTGTGAGTCGACGACTGGTGTGTGTGCCGCGTGTTACGGTCGTTCGCTCGCCACCGGCAAGCTCGTCGACATCGGTGAGGCCGTCGGTATCATCGCGGCGCAGTCGATTGGTGAACCCGGAACTCAGCTCACGATGCGTACCTTCCACACGGGTGGTTCGGCATCGGCCGAGGACATCACGCAGGGTCTGCCGCGTGTGCAGGAGCTCTTCGAAGCGCGTACGCCGAAGGGTGCCGCTCCGATTGCCGGTGCCGCCGGTCGCATCTCCATCGAAGAGACCGAGCGCACGCGCAAGATTGTGCTCACGCCCGACAACGGTGACGAGCCCATCCTGTACCCGGTTTTGCGTCGCGCGTCGTTGCTCGTCGAGGAAGGCGACCACGTCGAACTCGGTCAGCAGCTCATCACGGGTACGAAGGACCCGAAGGACATCATGCGTGTTCAGCAGGTGCGCGACGTGCAGCGCTTCCTCGTGAGCGAGGTTCAGGGCACGTACCGTTCGCAGGGCGTGACCGTGCACGACAAGCACATTGAGGTCATCGTGCGTCAGATGCTCAAGAAGGTCACGGTCGTCGACCAGGGTGACACTGAGCTTCTTCCGGGTGAGGTCGTGGACCGCATCCGTTACACCGAAATCAACCGTCAGGCACTGCTCGAGGGCAAGAAGACGGCTTCGGCCCGCCAAGAAGTCATGGGTATCACCAAGGCGTCGTTGGCAACCGAGTCGTGGCTCTCGGCTGCGTCGTTCCAGGAGACCACTCGCGTTCTGACGCAGGCGGCCATGGACGGCAAGAAGGACCCGCTGGTTGGTCTCAAGGAGAACGTCATCATCGGAAAGCTGATCCCGGCCGGAACGGGTCTCACGCGCTACCGCGCCGTGACGGTCGAAGCGACCGAGGAGGCGAAGGCGGAGCGTTACCCGAACCGCATCTTCGCAACCGACGCCGACTTCAACGAGAACGACTTGAGCTTCGTGGAGTTCGAATCGTTCGCGAGCGACGACTTCTCGGGAGAGTACAACTAGCCATTCAGTTCGCAGTGATTGCGGGAGGGGCTCGAGCTTTTGGCTCGGGCCCCTTTTGCGTCGCCCCGCGGTGAATGGTGGACAATAGGAGCGTGGTTGCACAGGATGCCCCCCGGGACAAGGCGAAAGCGTCGCTCAGCGACGAAGATCGCAAGCGATTCTTTCGCCCGCCGTTGACCGATGTCACCCCGGTCGTGCAGGCCTCGCCCACTCAGCCCGCGCCAATCGAGAACCCCCCGGGCGACGTGCCGCCCAAGCGAAAGTCGTTCGATGAAATCATCTCGGGCGAGTTTCATCGCATGACCGATTCCATCCCCATCATCGGCCACAACAGCAAGGGCGAGCCGCGGCGCGGCATTGTCACCCTCGGCTTGATTGTGGCGGTACTCATCGTCATCGGCGGCGTCGTGGCCGTGATTCTGAAATTCACCTTGTGACAAGCAACCCCGCCCGCCCGACCAACCTCGAGATCACCGCGGCACTCGCCTTTGCCCTGGGCATGTGGTTCGCACTTGCGGTCGCGGGACTCGGCATCGGCTCGGTGCTGTTCAACCGTGACGTGATTACCGACCCGCGAGCGGGTGTCGGACTCGGCCCGGCAATGGTGTTCGCATCCCTCATCGGTTTCGCACTGACGGCAACGCTCAGCTCGTTGTCTCGCCGCAGACGAGGCCGCACGGGAGGTGGCTATGCCGGGGCGTCGATGCTCGTGTCGGCGGTCGCCTACCTTGCGTTTGTGCTGGTCGCCCTCGCCGGGTGGCTGCTGTTCGTGCCGGGAAACCCGGCCGACGCGCTCGACTTTGCCATCTCGTCGGCCATCGATTGGCCGGTTGCCGTGCTCGTGCTCATCTCGTTCGTCGATGCGCTCGCCTACTTTGCCTACCTGTCGTGGAGAACTCGCAACATCACCTGATCGATTCGCCTAGCGTGTCGGCATGCCATTTGCCGTCGCCCAGGCTCTCGCCCCCGCTCTTGTTCCTGTCCTCGAACTGACGGGGTTTGTCGCGTTCTTTGCCGTCTCGGTTGCCCTGAGCATCGTGGATGCGCGCGAGCACCGCCTCCCGAACAAACTCGTGGGGCTAGCCGCTGTGATCGGCATCGCAACGTTCGCCACGACCGCGCTGCTCATGGGGGATTGGCAACCGCTGTGGCGCGCTCTCGCGTGTTCCGCGGGAGCGTTTGCCGTGTATTTCGTGCTACATGTGCTCGCGCGCACGAAAAACAGCGCGGGATTGGGGGCCGGTGATGTGAAACTCGCCGGTGTGCTGGGACTCTATCTCGGTTGGATTAGCGTTGACGCCACGGTTCTGGGAATTGCCACCGGATTCGTGCTGGGAGCCCTCTTTTCGCTGGTTTTGCTAGCGTTTCGACGGGCACATCGCACCTCACGTGTGGCATTCGGCCCGTGGATGCTCGCCGGCGCGTGGCTCGTCATCGCCGTGGCTGCCGCGAACACGGCATCCGGTTTGCCTGACCTGCTCTTTTCGCACTACAGTTGAGACTTGGTGCGACAAACGTCGTGCCGTGTGTCGTGCCCAAAAACGCGACTCCGGTGCGTCACTCGTCTCGCTTGCTCCACTTAGGGTTCCTCACCCCATTGATGCGGGAGGCCCCCCACGGCATATTCGGCCACATACGTTTCGCACTCGCGGTTCGGGCCGGATTTTGTTTGCGAGAACATCCATCAGATTCGTCTGGTTGCTGATCTCCACAATTCATCACACTGTCACCGTGCAGTCAAAACAAGGAGAAATAGTGCCAACTATTAACCAGTTGGTCCGTAAGGGTCGTTCGCCCAAGGTCACCAAGACCAAGGCACCCGCCCTGAAGGCAAACCCCCAGCAGCGTGGAGTGTGCACCCGTGTGTACACGACCACACCCAAGAAGCCGAACTCGGCTCTTCGTAAGGTTGCGCGCGTCAAGCTCAGCAACGGCACCGAAGTCACCGCCTACATCCCCGGCGAGGGCCACAACCTCCAGGAGCACTCGATGGTGCTCGTTCGTGGTGGTCGTGTGAAGGACCTCCCCGGTGTTCGTTACAAGATTGTTCGTGGCGCACTCGACACGCAGGCGGTCAAGAACCGCAAGCAGGCGCGGAGCCGCTACGGCGCGAAGATGGAGAAGAAGTAATGCCACGTAAGGGACCAGCCCCGAAGCGTCCCGTCGTTGCCGACCCGGTATACGGCGCTCCCATCGTGACGCAGCTTGTGAACAAGATTCTTCTCGACGGTAAGAAGGGTCTCGCCGAGCGCATCGTTTACGGTGCCCTCGAAGGCGTGACCGCCAAGACCGGTGGCGACGCGGTCGTCACGCTGAAGAAGGCTCTCGACAACGTTCGTCCGACTCTCGAGGTGCGTTCGCGCCGTGTGGGTGGATCGACGTACCAGGTTCCCGTTGAGGTCAAGCCTCACCGCGCGAACACGCTTGCGCTGCGCTGGTTGACCAGCTACGCGAAGGCTCGTCGTGAGAAGACCATGACCGAGCGTCTGATGAACGAGATCCTCGACGCATCGAACGGACTTGGCGCCGCTGTGAAGCGTCGTGAAGACACGCACAAGATGGCCGAGTCGAACAAGGCATTCGCGCACTACCGCTGGTAACACTCAGCTGTAGTGCCTCCGCCCGGTTATCTACGACCGGATACGCACACCCGCCCTTTCCAACTGGAGGACACCCGTGGCACAAGACGTGCTCACCGACCTGAACAAGGTCCGCAACATCGGCATCATGGCCCACATCGATGCTGGAAAGACGACGACCACCGAGCGCATCCTGTTCTACACAGGTATCACGCACAAGATCGGTGAGGTTCACGATGGCGCTGCCACGATGGACTGGATGGCTCAGGAGCAGGAACGCGGCATCACAATCACGTCGGCCGCGACAACCTGTTTCTGGAACAAGAACCAGATCAACATCATTGACACGCCCGGTCACGTTGACTTCACCGTCGAGGTGGAGCGCTCGCTTCGCGTGCTCGACGGCGCGGTTGCGGTGTTCGACGGTAAGGAAGGTGTGGAGCCTCAGTCGGAGACCGTGTGGCGCCAGGCCGACAAGTACGACGTTCCGCGCATCTGTTTCGTCAACAAGATGGACAAGCTCGGTGCCGACTTCTACTTCACGGTCGACACGATCATCAACCGCCTCGGTGCCAAGCCACTCGTGATTCAGCTGCCGATTGGTTTCGAGAACACCTTCGAAGGTGTCGTCGACCTCGTCGAGATGCGTGCTCTCACGTGGCGTGGTGACGCCAAGGGTGACGTTGCGATGGGTGCCAAGTACGAGATCGAAGAAATCCCCGCTGACCTCGTTGACAAGGCCAACGAATACCGCGAAAAGTTAATCGAAACCGTTGCCGAAGGTGACGACGACCTGCTCGGTCGCTTCCTTGAGGGTGACACCGACTTCTCGGTCGCTGAGATCAAGAAGGCCATCCGCAAGATGACCATCAACTCTGAGATCTACCCCGTACTCTGCGGCTCGGCGTTTAAGAACCGCGGCGTTCAGCCGATGCTCGACGCAGTCGTTGATTACCTCCCCAGCCCGCTCGACGTTCCTGCAACGCAGGGTCACGACGTGCGCGACGAAGAGAAGATCATCGAGCGTCACCCGGTCTCGACCGACCCGTTTGCCGGCCTTGCCTTCAAGGTTGCGGTTCACCCGTTCTTCGGTCGTCTGACCTACGTGCGCGTGTACTCCGGTCAGGTCGACTCCGGAGCCCAGGTTGCCAACGCAACGAAGGGCAAGAAGGAACGCATCGGCAAGATCTTCCAGATGCACGCCAACAAGGAGAACCCGGTCGAGAACATGACCGCCGGTCACATCTACGCCGTCATCGGACTGAAAGACACGACCACGGGGGACACGCTGTGCGACCCGGATCACCAGGTTGTGCTCGAGTCGATGTCGTTCCCGGAGCCCGTCATCTCGGTGGCCATTGAGCCGAAGACCAAGGCAGACCAGGAGAAGCTCGGAACGGCCATCCAGAAGCTGGCTGAAGAAGACCCGACCTTCCGCGTGGAGCAAGACCAGGAGACCGGTCAGACCGTGATCTCGGGTATGGGCGAGCTCCACCTCGACATCCTCGTCGACCGCATGCGTCGCGAATTCAACGTTGAGGCCAACGTCGGAAAGCCACAGGTTGCGTACCGCGAGACGATTCGTCGCAAGGTCGAGAAGCACGACTACACCCACAAGAAGCAGACCGGTGGTTCAGGTCAGTTCGCCAAGGTGCAGATCTCGCTCGAGCCGCTCGAAGTGACTCCCGACAAGACCTACGAATTCTCCAACCAGGTGACCGGTGGACGTGTTCCTCGTGAATACATTCCGTCGGTGGATGCTGGCTTCCAGGCCGCGATGGCCGTCGGCGTGCTCGCCGGCTACCCCATGGTTGGCGTCAAGGGCATCCTCGTTGATGGTGCCTACCACGACGTCGACTCGTCAGAAATGGCGTTCAAGCTTGCAGGCTCTATGGCCTTCAAGGAGGCAGCACGTAAGGCTGACCCCGTTCTTCTGGAGCCGCTGATGGCTGTGGAAGTTCGTACTCCCGAGGAGTACATGGGTGACGTCATCGGCGACCTCAACTCCCGACGTGGACAGATTCAGTCCATGGAGGATGCCACGGGTGTGAAGGTAGTTCGCGCCCTTGTCCCACTGTCGGAAATGTTCGGCTACGTTGGCGACCTGCGCTCGAAGACCTCGGGCCGCGCCGTGTATTCGATGACGTTCGACAGTTATGCAGAAGTCCCGAAGGCTGTCGCCGACGAGATCGTGCAGAAGAACAAGGGCGAGTAACTCGCCTAAGTCAAGTCAAGTAACATAAATCGGTAATCATTGCGGTTGCCGGCGGAGAAATCCGAAGACAACCGCACGAATGTCCTGAGGAGGACCAAGTGGCTAAGGCCAAATTCGAGCGGACTAAGCCGCACGTAAACATCGGTACCATCGGTCACGTTGACCACGGAAAGACGACGCTCACCGCGGCTATTTCCAAGGTTCTCGCCGACAAGTACCCGTCGCCCACCAACGTTCAGCGTGACTTCGCGTCGATTGACTCGGCTCCCGAAGAGCGTCAGCGCGGTATTACCATCAACATCTCGCACGTGGAGTACGAGACCCCCAAGCGTCACTACGCTCACGTTGATGCTCCCGGCCACGCGGACTACATCAAGAACATGATCACCGGTGCTGCTCAGATGGACGGCGCAATCCTCGTGGTTGCAGCGACCGACGGCCCGATGGCTCAGACTCGCGAGCACGTTCTTCTCGCCAAGCAGGTTGGTGTTCCTTACCTGCTCGTCGCCCTCAACAAGGCCGACATGGTGGATGACGAAGAAATCCTCGAGCTCGTCGAGCTCGAAGTTCGTGAACTCCTCTCGAGCCAGGGCTTCGACGGTGACAACGCTCCCGTCGTGCGCGTCTCGGGCCTCAAGGCACTCGAAGGTGACGAGAAGTGGACCCAGTCCATCCTCGACCTCATGGAGGCCGTTGACTCGTCGATCCCCGACCCCGTGCGTGACAAGGACAAGCCGTTCCTCATGCCGATCGAGGACGTCTTCACCATCACCGGTCGTGGAACGGTTGTTACCGGTCGCGCCGAGCGTGGCACCCTCGCTATCAACTCCGAGGTCGAAATCGTTGGCATCCGCCCGACGCAGAAGACCACGGTCACGGGCATCGAGATGTTCCACAAGCAGCTCGACGAGGCATGGGCTGGCGAGAACTGTGGTCTTCTTCTTCGCGGTACCAAGCGCGAAGACGTGGAGCGCGGTCAGGTTGTCGTGAAGCCGGGTTCGGTTACGCCGCACACCAACTTCGAAGGCACCGCCTACATCCTTTCCAAGGATGAGGGTGGCCGTCACAACCCGTTCTACGGAAACTACCGTCCGCAGTTCTACTTCCGCACCACCGACGTCACCGGCGTCATCACCCTGCCCGAGGGCAAGGAGATGGTTATGCCTGGCGAC
>RFQD01000301.1 GCA_009925875.1 Microbacteriaceae bacterium
GTCGACGGGAGTGCCGTCTTCAAGGAACGGCATGTCTTCGATGGGGAGAATCTTGGCGATAACACCCTTGTTGCCGTGGCGACCAGCGAGCTTGTCACCTTCGGTGATCTTGCGCTTCTGAGCGATGTAGACGACCACGCGCTGGTTGACACCCGAGCCAAGTTCGTCCTCGTCGTTCTCTGCGTCAAACACCTTGACCGCGATAACCGTTCCGGCTTCACCGTGGGGAACCTTCAGTGAGGTGTCCCGAACTTCTCGGCTCTTCTCGTTGAAGATGGCGCGCAACAGGCGCTCTTCCGCCGAGAGTTCGGTCTCACCCTTGGGTGTGACCTTGCCGACGAGGATGTCGCCGGGACGAACCTCCGCGCCGATGCGAATGATGCCGCGCTCGTCGAGGTTGGCGATGAGCTCCTGCGAGACGTTCGGCAGGTCGCGGGTGATCTCTTCTTTACCGAGCTTCGTGTCGCGCGCATCCACGTCGTACTCTTCGATGTGAATCGAGCTGAGGACGTCATCAGATACGAGACGCTGGCTCAGGATGATCGCGTCTTCGAAGTTGTGGCCCTCCCACGGCATGAATGCCACGAGGAGGTTTTTGCCCAGGGCGAGCTCGCCCTCTTCGGTCGCGGGACCGTCGGCGATAACCTGGCCGACCTCGACGCGGTCACCCGCGTTGACGACGACACGGTGGTTGTAGCTCGTGCCCTGGTTCGAGCGGTCGAACTTACGCAGGAAGTACTGCTGCGTGCCACCGGCGTCGAGCTGCACGGTGACAACGTCGGCCGATACTTCGGCCACGACACCAGCGGCGTCGGCGGTCACGACGTCACCGGCGTCGATTGCAGCGAAGTTCTCCATACCGGTTCCGACGAGCGGAGCTTCCGAACGGAGCAACGGCACAGCCTGACGCTGCATGTTGGCGCCCATGAGCGCGCGGTTTGCATCGTCGTGCTCGAGGAACGGGATGAGCGAGGTGGCAACCGACACCATCTGGCGCGGGCTGACGTCCATGTAGTCGACTTCGTCGGCAGGAACCAGATCGACCTCGCCACCCTTTCGGCGAACGAGAACGCGGTCTTCCGCGAAGTGCTTGTCGGCCGTGAGCTTGGCATTGGCCTGAGCCACGACGTGCTCATCTTCTTCGCTCGCGGTGAGGTAGTCGATGTTCTCGGTGACCTTGCCCTTGACCACGCGGCGGTACGGCGTCTCGATGAAGCCGAAGGCGTTGATGCGGGCGAACGACGCGAGCGAGCCGATCAGACCGATGTTCGGGCCTTCCGGGGTTTCGATCGGGCACATGCGGCCATAGTGCGACGGGTGAACGTCACGCACCTCAACGCCCGCACGCTCGCGGGAGAGACCGCCGGGGCCGAGCGCCGAGAGGCGACGCTTGTGCGTCAGACCGGCGAGCGGGTTGTTCTGGTCCATGAACTGCGACAACTGGCTGGTTCCGAAGAACTCCTTGATGGCGGCAACAACCGGACGCACGTTGATGAGCGTCTGCGGCGTGATCGCCTCGATGTCTTGCGTGGTCATGCGCTCACGCACAACACGCTCCATACGCGAAAGACCCGTGCGAACC
>RFQD01000302.1 GCA_009925875.1 Microbacteriaceae bacterium
AAACAAGCAGATGGCGCATCCGGCGAGTGTCGATTCCATTCCAACGTCAGCCAATCAGGAAGATCACGTCTCGATGGGATGGCATGGTGCACGAAAGTTGCGGCTGAGCGTGGATGCGCTTGCTCGCGTGCTCGGCATCGAACTGGTCACCGCGGCACGAGGGCTTGACCTGCGCGCGCCACTCGCTCCCTCACCCACGAGCCGTGCCGTCATCGCGTTGCTCCGCGAATCGGGTGTGGGCGGCCCCGGTTCGGACCGCTACCTGAGTCCAGAGCTCGAGGTCGCCGGCTCGTTAGTTGCGTCGGGTGAGGTCAGAAACCGCGCGGTCGGCGTGTTGCCCGACCTGGTCTAATCGACGACGCGTGTCGTGGATCGCGTCTCGACGGTGACTTAGGCGGTGGGCCGGTGACCCGGCGTACCGTTGATGTGCGTCCCGTGGATGAACCAGATTCCCTCCACGGGTACATCACCAATGTTGCGGAATACATGCGGGATCGAGCAATCGAAACCGATAGATTCACCCTCCCGCAAGACAAACACCTCGTTACCGATTGTCACTTCGAATTCGCCCGACAGGATGTAGCCATACTCGTATCCGTCATGAACGACCGTCTCTCCGCCTTCGGTCGAGGTGGAACCGGGCTCGTACACCAATTTCATGAAGTTGCACGACGTTTCGGGGGTGGCTGCGAGTCGCTCCCAATGCACACCGTGCGCGACCGCAATTTGGGCCCGGTGTGAGGGGTGGATGAGCGAAATCCGATTCGTGTACGCGCTGTTGTTCCAGATTCGGGCCGGATCTCTCTCTTGCCCGTCACCGACTTCCATGACGGGAACCTCCGGCGCCGAAGCACCACCGGCCGCGTCATCAAACAGTTCGTCGATTTTGACACCCAAGATGCTCGCGAATGAAAAGAGCGTCGCGACGGAAGGTTGGGACTTGCCGTTCTCAATTTGACTGAGGAATGACGGCGACACGTCGGCCTCGCGCGCCATTTCGCGCAACGACATGCCGGCAGCAACGCGTCGTTCTTTCAGTCGCGTTCCAATGTCATGCAACACGTGAGACTCCCTGCCGTTCCCCCGCCGCATCGCGATTTTTCGAAACGAAGCGGGCTAATGTCGAATGCAATGTGATGAAACTGCCGCCGGTCACGACGATGCGACACGGTGTGCATAAATACTACTGAACAGTGTGCGCACAAGTGTTCACATTTAGCGAACAACCTCGTACTCTTGAAGGGCGATCACCGTAGATCGCACTTGTGAAGAAAGCGAGGCCTTGAGGCAACATGTCACTCACTCTGGACGCTGTGCACCACACAGCCATCATTGTTAAAAATCTCGACAAGTCGATTTACTTCTACCACGACGTTCTCGGGTTGCCGTTCTCGAACGAACCGAGTCCGTGGTTCGAGGGTGAAGGTCTGTCGAAAGGCGTCAACGTCCCTGACGCCAAGCTGCGTCAGGTGTCGCTCTGGGTAGGAAAGAACTCGACGCTGGAACTCATCGAATACGGGAACCGTCCAGCGAACAACGACACGCCCATTCAGCAGAACTATCTCGGCGCGATGCACATGG
>RFQD01000303.1 GCA_009925875.1 Microbacteriaceae bacterium
GGCATGGCAAACAAGACAAGTGCACTCGAAAACGCTTGCACCTCGGCTTTGGGTCGCGCACTCAGGTGGGCGTTCGCTGGTTCTAAGGGCCCGTCGCGCGAAGAGATGCAGAAAGTCTCTCGCGCGGTTCCCGCACCTGATGACCTGACGGAGAAACTCGAAGCGGTAATCAGCATCGACGGACTCCAGCGCATCTACGAGCAGGGCGTTGCCGCCGGATGGATGACTGAGGATGTGCGCGTGCTTTTCACGGCGCGTAAAGCCGAGTTGAAGGATGCCTAATGTCACGATTGACGTATGACCACGGAAGAACTCACGAAGGCTTTAGAGTCGCTCTCAAAGGTCGGAGGCGTCTACGAGTATGTGCGCCAAGCGGTGGAGGCCATGAATGAACCCGGAAACAATTCGCGAACAGATAACGGGCTACCTTCACCAGCTCAGAAAAGCACCTGACGCGCATTACCAGGCGGAACTCAAAAAGGAACAGGCGCAACTCGACTTCGAGAAGGCTTACGACATTGCTTTTCTGACGTGTGAGGGCAACATTGAGGAACGCAAAGCAACGGCCCGACAGTCGGCAGCGGACGCGAAGCAAACGCTCGCCCTGGCTGAAGCGGAGTTCAACCGGATCAAGTTGAAAACGCGCCAGCTCGAACAGTCCGTTATGGCTTCTCAGTCGCTTCTCCGTTCGATTCAGGCTGAGGGCGCATAGTAGTCTGAACGAGTGAAGCCTGAGCCGTGGATGGATGACGCAATATGTGCTCAGGTCACACCGGACGTGTTCTTTCCCGAACTTGGGCAAACGTCGATTCATGCACAGCGTATTTGCGAGAATTGCCCGGTGCGTGAGATTTGCCTCGACTATGCGTTACGGAATCAGATTTGGTTCGGCGTGTGGGGCGGGATGACACCTCTACAGCGGAGGCGGATTCGTCGTGCTGGATAAGAAACTTCTTGCCGCACTCCGCGAACGTGACGGGGACGTGTGCGCCTGGACGGGACTCGAAACAGACACGCTCGTCCCACATCATCGCGCGAACCGTGGCGCGGGCGGATTCAAAGGCGCAGACAGGCTTTCGAATCTCATCCTCGTGGATAGCGTCGTGAATGGTCGCTTCGAGAATGACTTACAACGACGGGCACAGCTTCTCGGGTTCAAAATATCGCGTTATTCCGATCCTGAGACAATATCGCTATTTCACAAAGTGCATGGATGGGTTTTGCTGAAAGACGATGGAAGCATGGTGATTTTGAATGTCGAGTGATATCGCGCTTAGGCCATTTTCTCCATAAGTGACACAGTCGCGCCATAAGTGACAGGCATTACAGGGCTGTCACTTATGACACTTATGGGGATTAATGACACTTATGAAGGGTAAAAACGTGAGGATTTTGAATGTCGAGTGACATCGCACGGGTAGCGGCGAAACAACTATTGAGAAAACTCGATATGCCCTCGTTCGACGTGGCGATTCAACTCGGCACCGGATGGGCTATCGATGGCATTCTGGAATCGTTTGGCAGCGTTTCCCAATCGAGCATCGCGGGCTTCGATCGTGCGAGCGTTGCGGGTCACGG
>RFQD01000304.1 GCA_009925875.1 Microbacteriaceae bacterium
GTTGCCGTGCAGTTGGCTACCGCGGGAGCGAAGGTCGACGAAGTCACGGCGGCGATGTTTGCGGCCGATCAGTACCGCGACTACATGGAACTCAATGGCTTGACCATGCAGCTCACGGAGGCGCTCGCCGAATACTGGCACTCGCGCATTAGGTCGGAGTTGGGATTCGCATCCGAAGATCCGACCGACATCGCGGGCATGTTCAAGCTCGACTACCGGGGAGCACGGTTCTCGCTCGGTTATCCCGCGTGCCCCGACATGGAGGATCGCCGCAAGGTGGTCGAACTTCTCAAGCCCGAGCGCGTGGGCGTGGAGTTGTCGGAGGAACTGCAACTTCATCCAGAACAGTCGACCGACGCGTTTGTCTTCCACCACCCGGAGGCAAAGTACTTCTCTGTGTAGCCGCACGCGACAGCGCTCGCAGCACGATTCCCCCCGTGAGCAGGATGCCCACCACCGTGGTCACCGCGCGCACCGTGTCCCAGGTCAGCGTCGACGTCACGAGTGTGTACCCCACAAACCGCCGCAGGTTCTCGAGCGTCGGCGCGCCGGCAACGAAGGAGATGTCGGTATTGCCACCCACCGCGATGGGCCAAAACCAGAGGTTCATCAGAGCGCCAAAGGCGTAGGAGGCGCCAATTCCGTACACGGCGAGCAGGACAAGTCGACGCCAGGTAGGTCGAACACCACCTCGGGCCACCCAGATTTTGCTCACCAGTCCGGCGCCGGCGCCCACCCACCCGAGCGCAAAAGCCTGAAATGCCGTCCACGGCCCGAGTCCACCCCAGACGAGCGATGACACCACCATCGTGGTGAGGCCGAGGAGAAAACCAAATCGGATGCCGAAGGCAGCAGCCGACAGAATCACCACAGTGAACACGAGCTCAAATCCGCCGAAGCCCGTTCCGAGCACGCGCAGCACGGTTCCCACCGCGGCGAGTACGCCCAGCATGGCCACGGTCGTGCCGTTGGCAATCGAACGGTCGAGCGCCAACGACGCAATCACGAGCAACGCGGGGAGCATAGTCATCGCCACGAGTGGGGCAATGAATTCGTCGGCCTCGGAAGACGAGAAAAACGGCCACGCGAACGAGATCAGCGCACATACGCTCACGATTGCGAGCAAAACGAGCTGTCCGCCTCGATTCATGAGCGGACACCAACTCTCGAAGCGACGTTAAACGCCGCCACAAATTCCTGATCGTGTGTCGCAAAAATGATTGAAGTTCCCGAGTCTGCAAGGAATTCGAGGTGATGCATCAGTCGGCTCCGGGCAGAGGAATCCAGCCCACGAGTCGGCTCGTCGAGCAGAAGAAGGGCGGGGTGAGCGCTCGCCTGTAACGCGCACGCGAGTGCCAGGCGTTGTCCGGTGGACAAGTCTCGTGGGTGCGCATCCATCGACAGTCCGGGCATCAAGGTGAGCGCGAGCGTGCGCGTTGTGCCGCGGGGAGACTGTGTGAGGTGGTCGTTGTGCACGCACTCGTCACCGACGCTGGCTTGGCAAAAGAGCAGTTCGGGATTCTCGGGCACGAGTCGCACGTGCGCCGGATGGGCTTGCGCGAATTCGCGC
>RFQD01000305.1 GCA_009925875.1 Microbacteriaceae bacterium
ACCCTCGTCGACATATACATTCAGACGGCAAACCCGCCGCAGACTCTCGCCCAAATTGAGGCCATCGAGGTGCCAACACCACGTGGCATCAAGTCCCTCTCCGAACTGGCGGATGTTGCGATTGTGGATGGTCCGGCAACGGTCACCACCGTCAAAGGTCAGCGCAGCGCCTCTGTGACAGTGACTCCGAACAGTCAAGATCTCGGAACTGCTTCCGCCGCGGTGACCAAAGCGCTGAAGTCGACGGATCTCCCGGCGGGGGCATCCGCGGAAATCGGTGGTGCGGCAGCGGATCAACAAGCGGCCTTTAGCCAGCTTGGCCTCGCCTTGCTCGCAGCGATCCTCGTCGTGTACATCATCATGGTGGCCACCTTCCGCTCGCTGCTGCAGCCGTTGCTGTTGCTCGTGTCGATTCCCTTCGCGGCAACCGGAGCAATCGCACTGCAGGTAGCCACCGGGGTTCCGCTCGGCGTGGCGTCGCTGATCGGAGTTCTGATGCTTGTGGGCATCGTGGTCACTAACGCGATTGTGTTGATTGACCTCGTCAACCAATATCGTGCCAAGGGTTATGCGGTGAAGGTCGCGGTCATGGAGGGTGCAAGTCGACGTCTCCGACCGATTTTGATGACCGCCGCCGCCACAATCTTTGCTCTCGTACCACTGGCAACGGGCTTGAGTGGCTCGGGTGGAGGCTTCATCAGTCAACCGCTCGCGATTGTCGTCATCGGCGGTCTGCTGTCCTCCACTGTCCTGACGTTGATTGTGCTCCCGGTCATCTATGCGGTCGTCGAAGGCGGTCGCGAGCGATCGAAGGCGAAGCGAGCGGAGCGCTTGGAAGCGAAACGATCGGCACTGCGCGTCGCGGCACAAGCAGCGGCCACGATGCCGGAACCCGCCTCCAAGGCCTCACGAAACAACAAGTCGGGACGTACCGCGAAGACCACAAAGGCTCGAGAGGCGAAGCCGACCCCGGCAACGACCACTGCGGGAACCCCGGTCTCATCGACGCCGAAAGAGTCGTCGGGCGAACCGAGTGAAAAGAAGCCGGGCATGATGAAGTTCTTCTCCTCGGAGTCCGACGAGTCCTAGGAGCACCCGGAGGTCTGTCGGGAGTCGAGGAGTTCGTCCGCCTGTAGGGTGAACGGATGGTCTCCGTCGCTTCCTCGCGCTTTGCCACGTTGGCATTAGTAAGTGTCGCGATCATCTGGGGCGCCTCATTCGTGTTGATGAAACCGGCCATCAACCAAGAACCTTTTTGGGACTTTCTCGCAACACGTTTCACAATTGCCACTCTCGTGATGGTCATTGCGCGACCCAAGTCCGTCAAGTTTGTCAGGGGCAAACTTCTTTTTCGTGGCGTCGTCATTGGTGGCTTTCTCGCGATGGCGTACATCTTTCAGACCATCAATTTGGGCATGACCACTGCTGCCATAACGGGATTCCTGACCGGTCTATACGTGGTTCTGACGCCCATCTTCGCTCGGATTTTCTTCAAGCAGCGCATCCGGTCGCAAGTATGGTTCGGGGCAGTGCTGGCCGCGATTGGCTTGGGATTTATCTCCATCAC
>RFQD01000306.1 GCA_009925875.1 Microbacteriaceae bacterium
CAATGGAGAAAGCCTCCCCAAACGGGGAGGCTTTCTCCACTTGTGCTCTGGTTGGCGTTGGCGAGCGCACCCGGATCGACGTCTCGCCGAGCCATGAAGCCGACCATCCGGGGAATGAGAGACTGTCGCAGCTTCACAGGTTTCCGTTGGCGGGCCAGCACCGGCCGGAAGGGGCAGAGGCGGGGCGACTAGACCCGCGGACGGATTCCGAAGAACCAGGCGAGCCCGACAATAATATGCATCGAACCGAGTGCGATTGCCGTGCCAAGTTCGGGCGCCGTAATGAACACAGACGGAACGGTCACAAGTGCGAATATGAGTCCGATCCACGCCATGACTTTGGCTGCGCTCTTCCACACGAGGCCGAGCAACGATGTAGCTCCGGCGGCGATGAAGATCGGCACGAGGGTTGCCCCGAGGACGAGGTACCAGGCAATCGTGAGACCACCGGCTTCCCACCCGGCCCCAGCGAGGCTGCCGATGCCGTAAATGACGAGGTTCGAAATGACTGCGATGAGGGCAAATCGCGTGATTCGGCTCCACGAAAGCGGGGAAGCAGTTGCGGACATAGTTTTCTCCATTCGTTGACTTACTCAAGCATTTCCGACACTAACAAAGATATTTGACTAATTCAACTATTGACACAGCAAATAGTATGTGGACATGCCAGACGACGATGCCGAGGAGAACTCGCGCAATCTCGCCGCGCTAGTTGTGCGCTCGGGCGAGCGCGTCAAGGCAGACTTTGCTCGCGCGGTGCTGGCACACGATGTTCCGCCACCACTGGCACGAGCAATCCTTCTTCTCAACGAACCGGCGCCGATGGGGTGTTTGGCGAGTCAGCTTTCATGTGACCAGTCATATGTCACGCGCCTGGCCGACGATTTGGTTAAGCGCGGACTTGTCACTCGTGCCCCGGGGGATGATCGACGAGTTCAAGTTCTCACGCTCACCCCCGCGGGCATTGCACTCAAGAACCAACTCGCTCAGGCCGTCTCCGTCGATAAAGCGGTGTCGAGCGCGCTCACTCCCGTCGAGCAAGAACAGTTGAGTGCCTTGCTCACCCGCATCCTTGACATGCCCTAAGCCTTGGTCATGAGTGGCAGAATCGACCTATGCGCGGCCAACACAGACCTGAGAGTAGTTCGATTTTGTCTCACAAATCGGAGAACTCCGTGCTGAGTCTATGGTCGAAGAACTCCGTGCTGTCGATTGGGTCTCAGGGCTCCGCATTTTCTGTCGGGTCAATCGGATCGTTCGGATCGATATTCTCAGTCGGTTCGTTTCTGAGTGTCTTGGGAGTCATGTCGGCGCTGACTATCGTGGGCATCATGACATGGAAGAGCAGTCCACGAAAGCGTCGCCGTTCTCATCGCCGCGCGATGCGGTAAATTACCCGTCGTGAAATTGAGGTCGCGAGAGCACGCGCGTGAACTGGATGACGCTCTGCAACCCATTGATTGGGCGATCATTCCGGAGGGTGTTCGACGTGTTGATATCGACGCCCCGAGTGGTCGCATCGCGTCAATTGAGTCGGGTCGTCGGGGTGACCCCCG
>RFQD01000307.1 GCA_009925875.1 Microbacteriaceae bacterium
AGATTCCGATTTCGCCCTCGGTGGTCTTGGCGATAACAATCGAAGCCTGGCCAGACCAGACTTCCTTGTCAGCCGCAACCACGCTCACGGTGAGCGCCGACGTGGCGGCCATGACTAGTTGTTCTCCTTCTGGATTTGAGCCCACTTGGCCTCAACATCCGAAATTGCGCCCACGTTGAAGAAGGCCTGCTCGGCGACGTGGTCAAACTCGCCCTTGCAAATGGCGTCAAAGGATTCGATGGTTTCCTTGAGCGGAACCGTCGAACCCTCGACACCAGTGAACTTCTTTGCCATGTAGGTGTTCTGCGAGAGGAACTGTTGGATGCGACGCGCACGCGACACGGTGACCTTGTCTTCTTCAGAAAGCTCGTCCACACCGAGGATGGCGATGATCTCCTGGAGTTCCTTGTTCTTCTGCAGAATCGCCTTGACCGTGGTCGCGACGCGGTAGTGGTCCTCACCGAGGTAGCGCGGGTCCATGATGCGACTCGTGGATGTCAGCGGATCCACGGCCGGATAGAGACCCTTCGACGCAATTTCACGCGAGAGTTCAGTGGTTGCATCAAGGTGCGCAAATGTCGTCGCCGGAGCCGGGTCGGTGTAGTCGTCGGCAGGCACGTAGATTGCCTGAAGGGAGGTAATCGAGTGTCCTCGAGTCGAAGTGATGCGCTCCTGGAGGATACCCATTTCGTCAGCAAGGTTGGGCTGGTAACCCACCGCCGAGGGCATGCGACCGAGCAACGTCGAGACCTCGGAGCCGGCCTGCGTGAATCGGAAGATGTTGTCGATGAACAACAGAACGTCCTGCTTTTGCACGTCGCGGAAGTACTCCGCCATCGTGAGTGCGGACAGAGCCACACGAAGACGCGTCCCTGGCGGCTCATCCATCTGTCCGAAGACGAGCGCGGTCTTGTCGAAAACGCCGGCATCTTCCATTTCGTGGATGAGGTCGTTTCCTTCACGGGTTCGCTCACCGACACCGGCGAACACCGACACACCACCGTGATCCTGAGCGACGCGCTGGATCATTTCCTGAATGAGCACGGTCTTGCCGACACCGGCACCACCGAACAGGCCGATTTTTCCACCCTGAACATAGGGAGTCAGCAAGTCGATGACCTTGATACCCGTTTCGAAGAGCTGAGTTTTTGATTCGAGCTGGTCAAACTTGGGAGGAGTGCGGTGGATGGGCCAGCGTTCCGCGAACTCGAACTTCTCACCCGGTGCCCCATTGAGCACGTCACCCGTGACGTTGAACACTTTGCCCTTGGTGGCATCGCCTACGGGCACCGAAATCGGAGCACCCGTGTCGCGGACCTCCTGGCCACGAACGAGGCCGTCGGTGGGCTTGAGTGCGATTGCACGAACAAGGTCGTCACCGAGGTGCTGAGCGACCTCGAGCACGAGTTTCGTCTTTTCGCCACCGAGTTCAACCGTGGTCTCGAGAGCGTTGTAGATGCCGGGGATGGCGTCATGCGGGAACTCGATGTCGACGACGGGGCCGGTCACGCGGGCGATGCGGCCCGTCGCGGTCTTGGTTGCCGTTGCAGTCATG
>RFQD01000308.1 GCA_009925875.1 Microbacteriaceae bacterium
GTCGGGTGTATTCGCGAATGAGTTTGTCTGCGTTGTCACTTGCCGACTTCATCGCACGCTGACGACTCGCGTGTTCCGAAGCCGCGGATTGCAACATGGCATTCCAGATTCGACTTTCGATGTAGACCGGAAGTAACGCGTCGAGGACCGCTTCCGCCTCGGGTTCGAACTCGTACAGCGGAAGGGTTTCGTTTTCGCCCGGAGCTTCGACGCCTTCGACTACCTCGAGTGGGAGGAGACGCACAACCTCGGGAACCTGACTGACCATGTTCACAAAACGGTTGAACACGATGTGAATTTCGTCGACTCCTCCGTCAGACGCCGGTGTGAGGAATTGAGCGACAACGGCGTCGGAGATTTCCTTGGCGACTTCAAAGACGGGCGCATCCGTGCCACCGGTCCACGCTCGCTGCGCTACTCGGCGACGGAAGTTGAAGTACGCATTCGCCTTGCGGCCCACGAGGAAGTAAACGACCTCTTTGCCCTCGCTGCGGAGCAGCTCGGCAAGCCGCTCCGATTCGCGCAAAACATTGGAACTAAATGCTCCGGCGAGACCCCGGTCGGACGCAAATATCACGACGGCCGCACGCTCAACCTTTTCGGGTTCCGTCGTCAGCGTGTGCGCCACGTTGGAATAGGTCGCGACAGCGGATACCGCGCGCGTGATAGCGCGCGAGTACGGCGTCGCGGCCGCGACCCGAGCCTGAGCCTTCTGAATGCGAGAGGCAGAAATCAGCTCCATGGCGCGAGTAATCTTCTTGGTCGTCTGAGCAGAGCGAATCTTCTGCCTGTAGACCCGAAGCTGGGCTCCCATGAAAGTGTCCTTACGTTACGTGTGTGGTGAATCGATGTCCCCCGAGCCACGCGGGGCGCGGAGGGACGCCGGCTAGCGCTTCTTTTTGACGATCTTCTCCTGGTGAACGTCACCCTCCGGGAGGGCGACGAACTCCTCGCGCCCCACCGAGGCAAGCGACTTGCCCTCACCAGTTTGGAACTCCTGCTTGAAGCTCACGATCGACTTCTCGAGATCTTCGACCGTTTTGTCGTCGAGCACGTTTGTTTCCCGCAGCGTCGAGAGGATTTTCGTCTTGCGACCGAGGAAATCGAGGAACTCCCGCTCGAATCGCAGGATGTCTTCGACCGGAACCTCGTCGAGCTTGCCCGTGGTACCGGCCCAAATCGACACGACCTGATCTTCGACCGGATACGGCGTGTACTGCGGCTGCTTGAGCAGCTCCACCAGCCGAGCGCCACGCTCCAGCTGGGCCTTGGACGCCTCGTCGAGATCGGAGGCGAACGCGGCGAACGCCTCGAGCTGTTCGCGCACCGCACCGGGTGTGCCGACCGCCTGATGTTTCATCATGTGATCGATCTGCGCGCCCTGCGGCGACGCGAGGATGCGATCGCATTCGGCATCGGACACCTCGACACCGGGTCGCACGATGAACCGGCGCAGGCGGGCACGACGGGTGATGAGCAGCTGACGTCGGGCATCGGCCTCGGTGTCCGCAGCGATCACGTTCACACCGGCCAGCACCCAGGG
>RFQD01000309.1 GCA_009925875.1 Microbacteriaceae bacterium
CGGTGGCGAAGTTGATTTCGACGCCTTCGGCTTTCTCGCAGACCATGTCGAGGTGTCCGTGCAGCACCAGCGGTGCCGAATTTTCGAGGCCGCCCTGACCAGGCTTACGGACCAGAACACAGCTGAGGTCATCCTTGACCGCTTCGAGTCCGCGTTCAGTTGCAAATGCGACGACCCAATCGGCGACGGCAGATTCGTTACCCGATCCGCGCGGGATGTTCGCCAACGTTTCGAAGATTCCGAGCACCTCTTTGGGCTCGAGGTCGGCAAGCACGTTCTGCGTGTCGACGACGGGGGTAATTTCCCGACTCATATTCGTTCCTGTCCTTACTCTGTGGTTACTTGACGATTGCGGTGCGCGACCGGGTGAGGGTCAGTGCAACCACGACGATGATGACGACGCCGTAAACCAAGTTCTGCGCCTCCGCGGCGACGCCAATAGCTGCCGTCGCAATGGGGACAAGAGCAATGGTAAGAGCGCCGAGGATGACATTGAGCGGGTTGGTGACGCCACCCGAAATGGATGTCCCACCCACGATGGCAGCGGCAATGGCTGGAAGTAAGAGGTCACTTCCGAGGCCCATGGCCGAGGCCGATCCGGCCTGGGCAATGATGGTCATACCTGCCAACCCTGCCATGAAGCCGGAGAGGGCGAACGCCGTTATTTTCAGAGCGCGCGTACGCACCGCGGAGAAAATGGCACCCGACTCGTTCTTACCAATTGCCGTCATGCCCATACCCGCGCGCGTGAAACGCAAGAAGAGATACGCAATCGCGGCAACGACAACTCCCAAAACAAAAGTCAACGGGAGTCCGGCTAGTTGCGTCGTGTAGAGCGGCGAAACGACCTCCTTGTTCTGCGAAACATAGACCGTGGTGGCGCCACTGACCACGAGTGAGGCGGCCTTGAAGATACCGAGGGTTCCCAGTGTCAACGCGAATGAGGGAACCTGTGTGTACGCCAGCAGGAATCCGTTGACGGCGCCGAACAGGGTAACCAGGACCAACACCACGATGGGTGCCGCGATGGCCAGCGGACCGAGCAGCATTGCCAAGAGAATGGCCCCGAGCACCGTGATAGCTGCGTTGGAGAGGTCAATCGAACCAATGTTCAACACAAAGGCCTGACCGAGGGCGACCAGCAGGATCGGAGCAGCTGATGCCGCCACGATCGTAATTCCACCGCTGCCGATGAATGCCGGGGTGAGAATCGCAACCACGGCAAACATCGCAATGAAAATGACCAGTGGTCCACCTGCTTGCCAAAGCTTGCCGGCGACACGAAGGCGGTTTCCTTCTGTACTCTTCGTGTTCGTCACGCTGCCGGTGTCAGAAATTGTCGCAGTCATGGCACTCACACCATCCTTTCGAGCAGATCGAGGGTTGACGGATTGTCCACGCTGAGGTCGTAGGTCGCAGAGATCACGCCATCTCGCATGACGACAACATCGTCGCCCATTTCCAATGCCTCCTCGAGGGTGTCCGCCAGAAGTATCACGGCGGTTCCCTTCTTGCAGGCTTCCTTGATTTGTTCATTGAC
>RFQD01000310.1 GCA_009925875.1 Microbacteriaceae bacterium
CTCGAGGGCGTGCTCTTTCACAAGTTGTCCGACCTCTCTGACAATCGTCGCGAGCGCGCCGTCGAAATCCTGCGCGACGCCCGCGAGGCCGGCACCGTCCGTCGTGTTATTCCCCGCTCCGCCTCCACCCCCGGCACCGGCAGCTTCCGCCATGGGATCCGTGGCAAGCAACAACTGGGCACTTCCTCCGCCCCCACCTCCACCGCCGGAGGAACCACTACCACCACCCGTACCTCCCGCTCCGGCATTAATGCGACCGCCTGCGCCAAATCCTCCGGCACCGCCGGCAGCGGAGGTCGCGGAACTGGTTCCATTGGCTCCCGCCCCTCCCAAGTAAAATCTCAGGATATCCCCGGGAGTAACCGCCAGTGTTCCCGTCACACGCCCGGCAGGACCTCCGCTTCCCCCCACCCGGGAACCGTCATCGCCCCCTTTCCCGCCGGCCGCTCCGGTAAGGGTGACTTGAATGGAAGTAACATTGGCAGGAACCGTGAAAGTTGAGGTTCCTGGTGTGGTGAAATTGGTGGTGGTGGATTTCGCCGGAGAAGGAAAGAGAGAGAAAAACGACAACAGCAGGGCAAAGGAAGACAGCCCCGTCTTCACGGAGCGGATGGGAAATAAACGATTTGCCGAGCCCATAAGTTCTGTCCTTTTATTAAACTTCCATCTTGTTGGAAGGATTGGACACGGTGGTCGGCCGCTTTGTTCGAAAGATTTTTTAGTTATTGCTGATCACCGTCACCGTGGTGTTGGTGCTGGTGGTCGTGGTTGTCGGGGCCTGGGTGCGCGCCCGGCGGGTGGTCTGGGCGTGTGCACTTAGGACTCCAAAAATGACCAGCATCGCCGTAACAACAAACAAGGGGTGTCTATTCATAAAAAATAAGATAAGCAGGTGAGGCAAAATTTCAAGGTCTTAAAAGTGACAATAATGTTTCATTTATATGAACCTAGAAAAGAAACGTGCACAAAATGTTTGCTTACATATACATAAATAGTACTTTTATAAAACCATGATGATCAATTATTTAATTATTTTTCAGGCACTTATCTCCAGTTTGTTTGGAGGAATGGTCGATCCATTTTATTTACCTTTGTTCCTAATTATCAATTGTTTATGCATTTTATTTTTGACGGTAAAATCGAAGCTTCCCCTGTTTTTTTATCCCTTAACATTAATTTTTATTTTTTTGGGAATTCTCTCTGCATGGTTTCAACCGGTCCCTGAGGGTCTGACCAGAACGACGGATTCCCAGCTAGGCATTTCCCTGGAATCGGTGTTCCTGGCAACCAACGCCCTGCTTTGGTTCGGCTGGGTCCTGGGAAACCCCCAAGGGGAAAAAAAACGAATTGGCATTTTCCGCACCTACGGTTGGGTCGTGACGGGCGTCGGCATGGTCGCCCTGATTTGCCAGGTTCAACGCTGGCCCTTCCCCTTCACCTCACCCCAGGCCTACGGGATTTTTCCCAATACCAACCATATGTCCAACTGGCTGGCGATCGCCGCCATCCTTTTGGTCGGCACGGTTTACGCGGATATC
>RFQD01000032.1 GCA_009925875.1 Microbacteriaceae bacterium
CATTCACCGCATCGGCCGACCCATTTCATCGTTGTCCAACCACACTCGGTGCAGGTGAAGGCGGGGCTTGCGGGTTTGGCCATGCCGTCAGTTTACGGTTGCGGTCGGACGGCGCTTCGATGCGGGATGAGCTGGGTGCGAACCCCGATTGGCGACAGGCTGTGGGTCGCAGGTAAACTCTTCCACGGTTCCGTGTCCGAGCGGCCGAAGGTGCAACTCTCGAAAAGTTGTGTGCGTGAAAGCGCACCGTGGGTTCAAATCCCACCGGGACCGCCAATAAAAAAGACTCTCATGTTCGGGAGTCTTTTTTATTGGCTTGGTTTGTTAGTGCTGGGATTTGGGAGGAGGCAGTCCAGTGGACTGCCGATGGCTCCTCTCGTCTCCGCCAACGAGTGAGACCCCGTCATCGCTCAACTACGTAGACTCACCTGAGTAACGGCGAGTTAATCGAGGAGAGATGTCAGGTGGCACGACGCATGCAGATGGGTAGCGGGATTTTGGCGGCGCCGAAGGGCGCCATCTGGTGGGGCGTGGGTGGCTTCGCGCTCACCTCACTGATCGGATTCGTTGCCGTGGCTAACTTGGCGTGGACGCAATCGACGTTTGTCATTGACGAGTTTTTTCATGCCCACACGTCGAGCTTTCAGGAGTGGCTCGCCAACGTTCTTGAGGCTATCGACCGCTACGTTGTGGTCGCCGTGATTCTTCTGATCATGGGAATCCTTGTCACGCTGTGGAAAGGGTGGCTTCCAGCCCTCGGTTCGATTCTCGTCGCAGGTGTGGGCTGGCTGATGATTGCGGGCGTGAAAGAAGTTGTGGCGGAGCCACGCCCCATGCCGTTTGACGGAACACCGTATCAGCAGGCGCTGAGTTACCCGAGTGGTCACGTGACGTTCGTCATGGCGCTCACGGTTGCACTCGGTGCGATTTTGGCGGGCACTCGTTGGCGGTGGCCGGTTGTCGTGTTCATGAGTCTGCTCACGCTGCTCACCGCGTGGAGCCGTTTGTTGCTCGGAGTGCACTATCCGATGGACGTCGTGGGGGGCATCCTGGGCGGACTGTCGGGAGCGTTTTTTGTGCTCGGCCTGTGGAACATAGTCGTGACGTGGGCGATGCGACGTCGAACCACCGCGCGTCATTGAGCACCTCTAGACTGTGACGCGGCCCTTGGGTCGCACAACCTCTCGAGCAGAACGGTAGTGATATTGACCACACAAATTCAGGGCTACAAGTACCGCTGGCTCGTGCTGACGGTCGTGCTCGTTGCCGAAATCATGGACCTGCTCGACGCCACGATTGTGAACGTGGGAGGCCCGGCGCTCGCTCAAGAGCTGAACGCCTCGGCAACCGAACTGCAGTGGGTGATTGGCGGGTATGCCCTCGCACTCGGCTCGGGCCTGATTTTGGGCGGTCGACTGGGAGACCGGTTTGGCCGGCGCAACATGTTCCTATTCGGCTTGATCGGATTCACGCTGGCCTCGCTCGCGTGTGCACTCGCGCCGACCGTGCTCGTGTTGATTGTGTTGCGCTTTGTTCAAGGTTTCTTGGGTGCGATGCTCCTGCCCCAAGGCTTTGGACTGATCCGAGACGCGTTCCCCCCGGCCGAGTTTGGCAAGGCTTTCGCGGCCTACGGTCCCGCGTTTGGACTCGGCGGCATTCTCGGCCCGGTGATTGGCGGGTTTCTCATTCAAGCCAACGTTTTTGGTCTCGGGTGGCGCGCGGTCTTTCTCGTGAATGTTCCGATCGGCATCATTGCTGCCATCATTTCGTGGCGCTTCGTTCAGAAAGCGCCGGCAGATAAGTCCATCAAGATTGACATTTTCGGTGCGCTACTCGTGATGTTGTCGTCCGGACTCCTCGTCTACCCCTTGATTCAAGGGCAAGAAGCGGGATGGCCACTCTGGACGTATCTGATGCTCGCGGCATCCGTGGCTGGGTTCCTTCTTTTCGCTCGACTCGAGTTCGTCGCCCGTCGAAAAGGAAGAACCACGCTCATTGATCCCACGATCTTTAAGAATCGCGGCTACACGTTCGGGCTCGCCGGGCTGGGCATCTATTTTGCTGGTTTCACCGGCGTCTATCTGATCCTCACGCTCTTCCTGCAATTCGGGGAGAAGTTCACGTCCGCCGAGGCCGGAATCGCGAACATCCCCATCGCACTGGGATCCGCCATTGGTGGAACTATCAGCGGCGCCTTCCTGGCGGAAAAGATTGGCGGACGCTTCACCCTGCAAATTGGTGCGGTCGTTCAACTCATTGGAGTTGTCTTGCTGTGGTTTGCCCTGCCGGGTGTAGCGAACTTTTCCATCTGGCAATTGGTTCCCGGTCTGGTCATTTCGGGCATCGGCACGGGTCTGATTGCGGCTCCGATTTTTGACACGATCCTTTCGACCGTGGAGCCCCAGCAGAGCGGGTCCGCGAGTGGTGTGCTTTCCGCCGTGCAGTCCGTTTTTTCGTCGGTTGGCGTGGCCATTTTCGGTACCGTGTTCTTCACTTACGCGCTCGTCGGTCAAGCTGACGTCGGATTTCGTATGGCGCTCATCGTTCAGGTCATTGTGGTCGTGCTGTTCGTGATCGTGGCGTCATTGCTCCCCAAACGAGCACAACACTAACGAGCGTGCTGACCGCGGGCGTGGATGTGGCGGCAGAGCCACGCGGAACGGCTCTCGCCATCGTGGAGTGGGCTGACAACGCCGCCCGCCTCGCCGAATTGACCCTGAACGTGGCGGACGACGTCATCGTGGAAGCGGCGATCCGGGCCGACAAGATTGGCATCGATTGCGCGCTGGGCTGGCCCATTGAATTCGTCGACTTTGTCGTCGATCATGCGAAAACGGACACGCCGCCGTCGCCGGTTGATGGGGGAATGGAGTGGCGTCGTCGCCTCGCCTACCGCGAGACGGACCGTCACATTCGAGCGCGAACCGGCCGTTGGCCGCTGAGTGTATCGACGGATCGATTGGGCCTGACCGCGATGAGAACGGCTGGGCTTCTTGCGCGTATGGCCGCATCCGGAATCGATGTAGACCGTTCGGGCTTTGGTGACGTCGTGGAGGTCTATCCCGGCGCGACTCTGCGCTGGTGGGGATGCGACACACAGGGGTACCGCACTGCTCGTGCTCCACGTGAAACGTTGCTCGCCAGCCTTCAACAGAGGGCACCATGGCTGGATGTGGCGCCGTTCGCCGACATGTTGGTGTCGTCAGCGGACGCGTTCGACGCGGTCATTGCCGCGCTGTGCGCGCGCGCCGCTGCCGTGGGCCGCACCGAACCACCGACAGAGGGGCACGCGCAGCGCGCGCGAGTCGAAGGCTGGATCGCTTTTCCAACGGGCCCCCTCGGTGACCTTCTCCAGCCCACGCACTAGCCGGGGTGTACCGGACACGCGTCACTCTTCGTGTTCGTGATTCCACTGCGCCTCGGGGTCAAATCCGCTGCCGTATTGCGTTTGCGGATAGCCGGTCATCGGTGAGTATCCGTGGGGTCCGTTGTAGTAATCGCCGGGGTTCATTCCATCGGAGTCGACGTCAGAATCGTTCGCGCGAGTAACGTTGCGATGCCCGGAAGAAGATCCCGCGAGCGCGCGGACGAGAGCAACGAGAAACCACCCAATCAGAACGAGACCGATAACGAAAGCGACGACGACGATTGTGCTGACAACTTCAGTGCTCACCGTGATTCCTTCCGTCGGCTTCCACCACGGCGACACTCGCAGAAGCTACCGACACCGGACTAGTCTGACTTCGCCCACTTTCACTTGCCGGTCAGCAGAGGACACATCGTGCAACGACACGCGACGGCCGATATCCACATTCGCGCTCTCGGTCCCGCGCGCATGATTCTGGCAGTGGCGGTAGCGCACCCCGGGCGAGAGCAGGAGCAGCTCGTTGTTGAACAGGCGGGGCAGCGCATCCCGACCGTGGAATTGACGGATTCATACGGATCGCGCCTCCACGAGTGCAACATTGACGCCGGAGAGGTAGTCATTCGCTACTCGGTCGACGTCGAGGGCCTCGCGCCTGTGGCCACCTCGGACGACCTCGACATGCTCACGTTTCTGCGCCAAAGTCGTTATTGCGAATCGGATGCGCTGCACGACTCTGCTCAGGAGCTCTTTGGGGAGCTCGAGGGGCAGCCGCTCGTGCTCGCGGTTCGGGAGTGGACCGCCCACAACATTCGCTACGAGCACGGGTCCACGTCCACCGAAGATGGCGCGTTGGCCGTTCTTGAGGCGGGTCGAGGCGCGTGTCGTGACTTCGCGCACGTCATGATTGCCCTCCTGCGCGCTCGCGACATCCCTGCCCGCTACGTCAGTGTCTACGCACCCGAGCTCACGCCGATGGATTTTCATGCAGTCGTCGAAGCATTTGTTGACGGCGAGTGGATGGTCGTTGACCCCACCGGTCTCGCACCGAGGCAGACGTTCTTGCGCATTGCAACGGGACGTGATGCAGCCGACGCCGCTTTCATGACCACCATCGGTGGACCCATTGAGATGATGAGCGTCGACGTCACCGCGTCTGCCTCCCCCACGCATGTCGACGACCCCGGGGCATCCGTTGCCCTGCGGTAGCACGGCTCTGCTAACGTTTCACGACCCACCTTCGCCGCCACGCATCGCTACCCACACCAGCAAGGAACTCACGTGAATCCATTCATGGTTGTCTGCACGTTCAAAGAGGGCATTGAGATGCCGGAGATTATGGCCCTCGCACCGCAAGAGCGCGATGTGGCAAAGGCGCTACAAGATGACGGCCGACTCGGCGCAGTACGACTTGCTACACCGAGCCGAAAAGTGTTTCTCGAAGTCTTCGCGCGCGACCTCGAGGATGCGCAAGAAACCGTCGTCAGCCTGCCGATGGGACCACTCTGGAATCTCGAGATTTACCCCCTGGTTCAGCCGGCGGAGCTTCTCGGAAAATAGCTAGCCCCGATTTTGGGTATGCTTTCTGAGTTAGTTTCTAACACTGCGCCCGTAGCTCAACGGATAGAGCATCTGACTACGGATCAGAAGGTTGGGGGTTCGAATCCCTCCGGGCGCACCAGCAAAACAGACCCCCTTGAGGGGTCTTTTTTGTTGGTTGCGTGCTGTGTGCATTCGAACCGTGGTTCGCTGGGCCCCCGCTTCAGGCGACGCACCGCGTCGCAGCGGGGACCCTCCGGGCGCACGCACCACAACGCCCCTTCATGGGGCGTTTTTTGTTGCGCGGGTTGTTGGAATGAGAACCACGACGGAATGAGTTGGCCCACCGCCTCGATCCGAATCGCCACGACGAGGTTTCTCCCAAGCGGCGAAGACCCAAGCCACTCCGCGATGCGTGACGGGCCACGAAACGAGTCGTTGTTGACTCATCTCACAGCGCGGTTATTTAATTGCGGTTAAAACGGGTTCGGTGATTGAGCGCGGGAAATAGTGTGGCCAGAAACCTCAGTCTTCGCAGGTGGCGTGATGCCCGCAAGCGCGTCCTGGCGGTTGCTTTAGCGGCTGTCGTTGTCGCGGTAGGTATCAGCGTTCCCAGCGAATCGAGCTCGCAGGCAGCGACCTTCCAGACCTACGTGACTCCTCGACTTCAAGTCAACGGCGACGCTCCCAAAATTCTTGGAACACCAAAGGTCGGTCAAACGCTCACCGCGCAATTGACAAACTGGACGATTGGTTCGACTTTTGTGTACACGTGGGCCAGAGGCGCGTGCAGTGCCATCCCGGGCCAAGTCGTCGGCCCGTACACCACCGTGGCGACGGGAAGTCAATTCGTCACATACAAGCCAACGGCGACAGACCGCGGAAAGTGTTTCGTTCTTCGCGTTGACGTCTCCAAGACGGGCTATGACTCGAATTGGAAGGTGAGTTCGGCCACGACGATGGTCATGCAAGACTTCACGACGGTGCCGACCCCAGCCATTTCGGGCATCCCGCAGGTCGGTCAGACTCTTACTGCCGACCCTTTGACGTGGGTTCCTGCCGCCACTCCGTCCTTTGCGTGGTATGCCGACTCTGTGGTCATTTCAGGCCAAACGGCAAACTCGCTCTTTGTCGCGGCAGAGTATGTGGGTAAGACGATTTCTGTTGTCGTAACCGGTCGCGGCGTGGGTCTGACCGACACCCCGAGCTCATCGCGTGCCACTGCTCGGGTTACCTATGGTCCGGTGCCCACGACGGCTATCCCGACGATCGAGGGAACGGCGGCGTCTGGTCAAACGCTCACTGCTAATCCGGGAACGTGGTCGCCCGGCACGTTCTTCGGTTATCAGTGGTATCAGCAGCCTGTCATGTTTGGAATTCCGACGGGAATTCCCGTCGCGATCAAGGACGCGACACGGTCAACACTGTTTGTCACGAGCACACTGGTCGGGTATGCACTTTCGGTGCGCGTCACGGGCGCCAAGTACCAATACCTGGAAGTGACGAGAGCGAGTAATCCGACGGAACGCATCATCAAGGGCGATTTCAGTGTCTCGGCAAACCCCACCATCAGTGGCAGACCGGTTGTTGGAGCAACCCTGACGGTGGATCCGAAAATCTGGTCCCCTACGCAGTACTACTTCAGCTACTCGTGGTCGCGCGGCTCGACGGCATTCATGAATTCGAGTGTGCCGGATTACACCGTTCAAGCGGCCGATCTGGGAAAGACGTTGACCGTTGCGGTAACCGGCAAGAACTCCAACGTCAATGACAAAACGACCTATGCGTCCATTACGATTTTGGGTTCGTTTACGACCACGACGGCGCCGTCAATCGCATCCACTCCGGCCCCCAACGTGGGGAATACGCTCATTGGACTCCCTGGATCCTGGACGCCCGCTTCGACGCAGTTCACGTATCGATGGCTAGTGGACGGAGTACCAGTTCCGAATGCACAAGGCACATCGCTCACGCTGACTCCCGACATGCTTTATAAAAATGTCGACTTTGAGGTCACGCCGGTACTCAGTGGATACTTCAGTGAACCTCGAAAGGCACGAGCGTATGTGCGTGAGCCGCTCAGCACCATTGAGGCTGGCGGAGATCATTCCTGCGCACTCACGAGCCTCGGAGCCGTCAAGTGTTGGGGGCTGAACTCGTCGGGTCAGCTCGGCGACGGAACGAGGACGAATAGAGACACGCCGACGCCGGTTACTGACTTGACGTCCAATGTCGCCGTCGTGTCAGCGGGAGAAGCGCACACGTGCGCCGTGACCGTCTCGGGTGCCGCCTATTGCTGGGGTTCTAACGCCAATGGTCAACTGGGAGACGGAACACAATCCGATCGAGTGTCACCCGTGCAGGTGAGTGGACTCGGATCCGGTGTTGTGTCGATTTCCGCCGGCTCACAATCGACCTGCGCCCTTCTGACCGGAGGCTCTGTGATGTGTTGGGGCGAAAACCGATACGGGCAGATCGGGGACGCAACGACGACCATGAGGACGATTCCCACTCAAGTTGTCGGTCTGACGTCCGGCGCAAAGTCCGTCAGCGTCGGTGGGTCGTTTGCCTGTGCAATTACCTCGGGTGACGCGGTGTGGTGCTGGGGTGTCAATACGGTTGGGCAACTCGGAAGCTCGGCGGGGCAACTCGTTTATGGAACTCTGCAGCAGTCCACGCCGTCTCAGGCGACGGGACTTTCCTCCGGAATCCGGGCGATTTCTGCCGGCGCTTCGAGCGCGTGTGCGGTCAATGCCACCGGTGGGGCATTGTGCTGGGGTTACAACAGCTATGGGACAGTGGGCGATTCAACCTTCGTGACGAGAAATGCACCGACGCCGGTCACCGGACTCGCCTCGGGCGTGAGTCGTGTTTCTGTCGGTGATGGAGTCTCGTGTGCCACCCAGCAAGCGGGGACGGTCACCTGTTGGGGACTGAAGCAAGGCGCGGGCGGTGCGAACGCGTCAGCGCCGAGCACGACCGTGTGGGGAACGAGTTCCTATTTGGGGTTGAGCACGGGCTCGAATTTCACGTGCGTCATCACGTCCGCGTCATGGCACGTGTGTCGGGGAACTAATTCCTACGTCAAGTGAGAATGGTTGTCCGAAGGCGACTACCACTCCCCGAGAATCGCCTTCCGAAGTGTGTCGAGACCGGTGCCGCCAATATCCAACACACGTTTGTGCCACTTCTTGAGCTCGAATGATTCGCCCTCTCGACGCTCGCACTCGCGACGCAGCTCCTCCCAGATGCGCTGACCAATCTTGTAGGAGGGAGCCTGTCCCGGCCAGCCGAGGTACCGAGTCACCTCGAACCGAATGAATTCTTCGTCGAGGAGCACGTTGCTGCGCATGAACTCGAGGGCATAGTCGGCATCCCAAACTCCGCGTCCATCGGGACGTTGTTTGCCCAGGTGCACCCCGATATCGAGGACCACACGGGCGGCGCGCATGCGCTGACCATCCAGCATGCCGAATCGGTCACCGTCGTCGTCGAGATAGCCGAGCTCTGCCATGAGGCGTTCGGCATAAAGGGCCCACCCCTCCGCATGTCCGCTCGACCCGGCCAGCTGGCGACGCCACGTGTTCAGCTGCGATGCGTTGTAGACCGCTTGGGAAATCTGCAGATGATGACCCGGCACACCCTCGTGATACACGGTCGTTGTTTCGCGCCACGTGTCGAACTCGGTGACACCCTCCGGCACGCTCCACCACATGCGCCCGGCGCGCGCGAAGTCATCGCTCGGACCCGTGTAGTAAATCCCGCCGTCTTTGGTGGGGGCAATTCGACATTCGAGTTTGCGCATCTCGACCGGGATATCGAAGTGTGTCCCGTCGAGGTCGCGAATCGCCGTATCGGAGAGGTCTTGCATCCACGCCTGTAGCGCATCCGTCCCATGAATTTTTCGTGAGGAGTCCGTGGCCAGAAATGCGACCGCGTCGGCAACGCTGCCTCCACAAAGACGGGCAGCGATTCTCTCCTGTTCGTCGGTCATGCGCGCGAGCTCGTCGAGACCCCACTCGTAGGTTTCATCCAGGTCGACGGTCGCGCCAAGGAACCGACGCGAGTGGAGTTGGTAAAGGTCTCGGCCGACACCGTCGCGATCGTGCGAGGCGGGGGCAAGTTCGTCGCGAAGGAAAGCCGCGAAGTCGGAGTAGGCGACTCGGGCCTCGTCGGCGTTCGTGCGAAGTTTCGTGCGCAACGAAACCGGCAGATTTTCAGGGGCGGTGTCGCCCGCCAAGGTCACGAAGAAGCCCGTGTCGCTCGCATGTCGCTCCGCTTGGGCGATCACCTCGTCAATTTGACGGCGAGCGGGAACATGCCCCTCACGAATCCCTTGGCGCAAGGTTTCGCGATAACCCTGTAGCGCGTCGTCGAGGTTGCCGAGCTTCGTGGCGATGGCATCCCAGTCGCTCTCGCTCTCGCTCGGCATGAGGTCGTAGACGTCCCGCAATGCTTGCGCGGGTGAGGCGATGTTATTGAGGTCGCGCAAATGCCACCCCGCGGCGCTGGTCTCCAGTGCGAGTCGAAGTTCGGCACTGAGATCCGCCTGGGTAACTCGATCGACATCGTCGAGCGCCGTTGCCGACTCGAGTCGTGAAAGGGTCAGTTGTGCCGCGGCAATCCAGGCCGCGTGCCCGTCGGGAGAAAGATCGCCATAGCCCGTGACGTCACCCTCACGACCGAGCCACACGCGGTAGTCCGGATCGAGCTCGCAGAGGGTATCCACCCACTCTTCCGCGATTCGATCGAGTTCGGTTGGTTGCCTTGGCTCGGTCATGATGTGAGCATAATGACCCACAGCCCAGCGCTACACCTGTCGGTTTGGTTCGGCTGACGACTAGTAGATGCCGGGGATGATGCGGTACTTCACTTTTGCCGTGTATGCGCTCCACAGCGCGCCGTATTTTGCCGCGCAAATTTTCTCATCGTCGCGCTCGCGGGAGATGAAAAGCGCCACGTAGTAGAGCGGGTAGAGCCAGATCATCCAGATGCCGAAGTAGCCCGTCGCAGCCGCAATGGCCACGGCCTGGATGATCTCGCCGAGGTAGTTGATATGACGACTTGCGCCCCAGAAGCCGTTGACGAGCAGGGAGTGCTTTTCGTCGCTGAGGGCGAGCGGCGCGAGTCCTAAGAACGTGCGGTCGGGCGCGGTCTTGAATCGGAACTTCTGCATGTTTGCGCCACGCGTGAGCACCCAGCCGCCGAAGAACAGGGCGCCCGTCAGCACGATCGCCCAGGTCGGCGTGCCGGGATTGGGGAGGTCTGCGGTGAACCACAACGAGACCGTATAGAAGTATGGGTAGAACGCGAGACAACCGAAGCCAAGTTTGAAGCCCACCCGTTCGGCAATGAAGTCATACGTCCACAGGTGCACGCGCTCGAAGATGAGGTACTCGAAGCAGAACCACGTGAGCATCGCGCAAGCGAGCAGGAAACCGGGGTTGATGTCCTTGACGTACGTGATCTGGTAGGCCGCAAAGGAGAGCACGTTGAGTTGCAACAACACCGCTCCGACGAGGTAAAGCCACACTTTCGCGTCGATGAAGCCGTTTCCCAGTTGCGGGTTTTTAGAACGCCCAAACCAATAGTCAGCCGCGAAGGATGCGCGCACGCGCGGTGCCCGAATCACGAGGTACAGCGAGTAAGCGAGACCAATGATGACCGCACCGATGAGGCCCCATCCACGTGTCTCGTAGAGCCAGACGTAGGGAACAAGATTCGTTGCGCCTAGCGCAAACCAGATGGCGATGCTTGCCACGAGCACAAAGATCCCGTTGATGCGGTAACGCA
>RFQD01000311.1 GCA_009925875.1 Microbacteriaceae bacterium
CGCCGCATGGAGACGAGCGACAAGTACGTCGTGCTCGGTGAAGACGTGCACCGACTCAAGGGTGGAACGAACGGCGCCACCAAGGGCCTCAAAGACAAGTTCCCCGATCGCGTGCTCGGTACACCGATCAGCGAGAACGCGTTCGCCGGTCTCGGTGGCGGCATTGCGACGGATGGCCGATTCCGTCCGGTCGTGGAGTTCATGTACCCCGACTTCATGTGGGTGGCCGCCGACCAGGTGTTCAACCAAATCGGTAAGGCGCGGCACATGTTCGGTGGCGAGCACGGAGTTCCGCTCGTGCTGCGCTCGAAGGTCGCGATGGGTTCGGGTTACGGCTCGCAACACCTCATGGACCCCGCCGGCATCATGGTCACCAACCCCGGTTGGCGCGTGGTTGCCGCGTCGACGCCGTTCGACTACATCGGTCTCATGAACGCTGCTCTCGAACTCGACGACCCGGTGTTCATGATTGAGCACATCGACCTCTACGCCGAGTCGGGAAACATCCCGGCCGACAACCTCGACTACCAGATCGAGTTGGGCAAGGCCGCTGTTCGTCGCGTCGGAAAAGATGTCACGGTTCTCACGTACCTCTCAATGGTGAAGCACTCACTCGAAGCAGTTGAGCAGACCGGCATCGACGGCGAAGTCATCGACCTGCGTTGGCTCGACCGCGCATCCCTCGACTGGACCACCGTGGGCGAGAGCATCAAGAAGACAAACGCGGTGCTCATCGTGGAGCAGGGCGCTCGCGGAACCTCGTATGGCGGCTGGCTGGCCGACGAGATTCAGCGCCGGTTCTTCGACTACCTCGATCAGCCCATCGAACGCGTCACGGGTGGCGAGGCCGCCCCGAGCATCTCGAAGGTGCTCGAACGTGCCGCGATTGCGCGCACCGAAGAGGTCGTCGCCGGTTTGCAGCGCGTGGCCGCCAACTTCGGAGGAGGCAAGTAATGGCTACCGTGATTCGCATGCCCAGCGTGCTCGCCGGTGCGAGCGAAGCTGCCATCGCCAAATGGCTCGTCAAGCCGGGCGACACCATCAAGGTGGGCGACCCGTTTGCGGAACTCGAAACCGAGAAGGCCGTCGTTGAATACAACGCCGAGGTCGACGGCACCATCGGTCGACTCGTGATTGCCGAAGGTGGCTCGGGCGAGATTGGGGCACCCATCGCCGTGCTGATTGCCTCCGGTGAAACGGATGCCGACATCGACGCCGCTCTCGGGGGCGAGGCGACCGGCGCTCCGGTCGCAGCTCCCGTCGCGGAGGCGGCGCCTGTTGCTACCGCTGCGGCCCCGACCCCATCCGACACTCCGGCCCCGGCCGCTGCTCCGGCTCCGACAACAACTTCGGCCGCTGCGCCCGCGCCCGTTGTCGACCACACTGGCGGTCGCGCGTTTGCGTCGCCGCTGGCGCGCAAGATGGCGCGCGAGCGAAACCTGAGCCTCGCATCCGTTGTCGGTACTGGCCCTGGCGGGCGCATCGTTCGTCGCGACCTCGAGTCACT
>RFQD01000312.1 GCA_009925875.1 Microbacteriaceae bacterium
CCGATGTCGATCACATCCAACAACCCCAGCGCTATCAAGATCGGCGGCGGGGTGCGGAGTATCGCGTTCAGAGCAAGGTACAACGCGGCGACGACTGCGGTTACCACAAGCCCGGTCATCCGCGTGTACGCCACCGAAGACGGCGCGGTGAACGAGGGTGCGGGCTCGTTCGTTGACACCGGCGCGGACGGCGCGAAGTTCTGGCGTATCGACTCGTCCACGGCGGGGGGCGTCGGGCAGACCTTGACGTGTAGCTACGCGAACGACACCTACGACGCGGCTTTCTTCTACTCGCCGTGGTACTCGTTCCCGACGACGTTCGGGCAGACGGGTGACGTTGCTGGAGCAAAGTGGATCGTGGTTGCGGTTGAGACTGCCGCCGTCGTGACGGGCACCGGCGCGGCGATGGTCATCGAAGCACTCTTGGCGTAAGGGGGCCTCTTGGCACTGACGACGACCGCTGAGTACAAGAGCTATGCGGGCATCTCGGGATCGACCGATGACACGTTCATTGGTTTGATCCTTGCTGCCGCGCAGACTCAGGTTGCGCAGATTTGCAATCGCACGTTCGAGTCTGCCACCGTCACGGAGATCTACGATGGCAATGGCGAGCAATCCATTGTGCTTCGTCGGCCTCCGGTGACATCGGTTACGTCGGTCGAGTGGGCAACGTCATCGACGACCTGGACCACGCTCCCGAGTGAGGCGTATCGAATCGACCTCAATGCGGGCGTGCTTTCGATGGCGAACGCGAATGCATCGTTCCTGAACTTCGATGATTCGATGATTGATCGCCCGTACCGGATCGGCGTTCGTCCGAGCTTCCCGCGTGGAAATCAGAACGTCCGCGTCGTGTACGTCGGCGGGTATGCAACCATTCCCGACGACCTGAAATTCGTGGTGTGGTCGATGATGGACATGATGTTCGCGGATCGACGCGCGAACAAAGCGATGCAATCAGAGTCGATCGGTGCGTACTCGTATTCTCGGGTGCTCGGGTCTGACATGCGGGCACATTGGGAGTCGATGCTGGGCTCCTATGTGCTGAGGAGTGGACGATGATTGCCACCCCTTACCACCTCATGCCGACGACGGCAACGGTCATCGTGCCGAGCGAATCAATCTCGTCTCTGGGCGAACGCACGCTGACGTATGGGGCGGGCGTTTCCGTGCTGTGCCGGATTCAGGATGATTCTTCTAGCGATGCGCGAGAGTGGTTGCGCACGACGGGGCGGGAACTCTCCACCGGATTCTTTGCGCCGGTGACGACCTCGGGCGCGTCGGTATCGCTGCCGGTCAATACCAAGGTGACTGCAAATGGGGTGACGTACAAGGTCGTCGGTGCGGGCCGAAACCCTGCGGGGTCCGGCGCGATGACGGTTGTCACACTGGAGGCGTTGACATGACGGTGCATGTCGATTTCTCCAAGATGGAAGTCTTCAAGGCCCGCGCTCAGAACGCGGCGGCTGCTGCGTTGACGACCACGGCTATCGCTGTGCAG
>RFQD01000313.1 GCA_009925875.1 Microbacteriaceae bacterium
GATTCGAACGGGTCGAAAATTAAGGTCGGCGCCGTGCCGTTTAAACACGGGCAGATTCTCAATCCTGCCGACCCGCCACGTTTAAACGGGCATAACCAGTCAGACCAAGTTATCCACAGCTCGAACACTTGTACGAATAAGTTATCCACAGAACTGCCCTAGGCTTGTGGATAACTTCGTTACCAAAACGTGACCAAAATCGGCGGTCAACTCCTGCCCGTTTCGTTTAAACTGAGGTCACTCAGTCGCCGACGGCGACACCCGACGAAAGGTAAGAGAATGACAACTCTCGAAAACACAGTGTCTGACACTGATATTTCGAAACCAAAACAGACCACGCGTTTACGCAAGGTCGAATGCGCTCGCGACGTTTATATCGTTCGCGTTTCCCGCTCCACAATCATCACCCACGGCACCCCAATCTGCCCGACCTGCAACGAGCCAATGAGTGAGGTCTTGTAATGACTACCTTCACTTACGGAATGGAGTTCGAGGTTCAAGGCGTCTCGCCTTCGACCGCTGCGAACGCGCTCAATATCGGTGGCATCGAATGCGACCGCGTTCGTGAAGACATTCACGAGGATAACCTCGACTGTTGGAAGGCGGTCGCCGACGGCTCCGTGTGCAACGGCGCCGAGGTAGTTTCACCGATTCTCGACGATTCGAGACTCAACGAGGCATCAAAAGTCACCCGTATTTTGACGAAGGCTGGCGCGTCAGTCGACCGCGCAACGGGATTCCACGTCCATATCGGATTCGACGCCTTCAATCGCACCGACCGCGACGGACTATCGAACACCGACGCGTTGGCGCAATTCGTCCTCAATTACTACGCAGCACACCACGCAATCGGTGCGCTCGTTGCACCTTCCCGCCTTCGCAATCACTTTTGCAAGGTGTTAGACCGACGCGAGGCGGAGTCCGAGGCGAATTGGATTCGCAGCGGTAACCTCTCAAGCAATTTCCAATCCCGGTATTACTCGCTCAATCTCGAAAGTCTACGCCGTCACGGAACAGTCGAGATTCGCCTTCATCAAGGAACGCTCAACGGCGTGAAGGCGATTGCGTGGGCGAAGTTCATCGCTGCAATGATTGACGCGACCAAGCGCGGAGCAGACTTTGCAGCGATTGAAGGTCTGAACGCTTGGCAGCCTCTCGACTATGGTCGCGGAGCATCAGACCTCAACGCTTGCGGTCTACTAATTGACCACCTCACCGCAGCGGGAGACCTCAAGCCCGCCACGGGTGACTGGCTCAAGGGTCGCGCTGCTCGCCTCAACGGGTAAGCGTGGCAGCCCGCCCCTAGTGGGTAGCGCGTCGGTGCAATCCCGACGGCGGGCGCTAGGTTCGCGAGATCGTGGAGCGTAAAAAGCTCCTCGTGTTTAAACGAGCCTACGGAAACGAGAGAAGGTCTTTCGATTCCGTTTAAACGATAGGGCTTCACAAAGCTCTGTGAAGGGTAGTGTTTAAACGATGACAGAACTCCCCTATGTCAACGGC
>RFQD01000314.1 GCA_009925875.1 Microbacteriaceae bacterium
AGGAATCTTCGTTGCCGATGCTCGGCGCGGAATCGATATCCGAGTTCTGGATGTTGACGACCTCGGCGACGCTGTCGACCAGCAAGCCGACGATGAGCTTGTTGATTTCGACAATCATGATGCGGGTCTGGTCGGTATTCTCGTTGCGGGGCAACCCGAACAGTTCGCGGGCGTCCACCACCGTGACCACGTTACCCCGGAGGTTGATGATGCCCAGCACACAGCCCGGCGCACCTGGCACCGGGGCGATTTCGGTCATCCGCAGGACTTCCTGCACCCGTTGGTCTACGGTGTCCTTGCAGACAAGGTGAATGGCGTACACCTTGTCGTGCTCCGACCCGATGCGAATCATGCGCCCGAGGATTTGCAGATAGTCGCCCGCCGACCACGGGGTGTCGTAGAACACGAGAGCCTTCGCGGCTTGCAAGTTGATAGCGTCACCGCCCGCCATCGTGATGAAGATGCAGCGGGTGTCGTCGTTCGGGTCTTGGAACGCCTTCATGGCAGCACGACGCTGGTTCTCGTCCTCGTCCCCCGTGACACGCACACACTTGACGCCCGCCTTCGTGAGTTCGGGCACGGCAATGTCCACCATGCGCTTGAAGCGGGTGAACACAATCACCTTCTCCTCCGCGAGGTCGCCCTCGGTCAGCAGGTCGATGAGCGTGTCGAGTTTCTCGCTCTCGGTGTTGTCGAAGTCGAGCAGCCCAAGGTGGTTCACGATTTCTTGGCAGTAGGTGATAGCCGTGAGTTGCGTGGTTTCCTTCTCCTCGCCGGAACCCACTTCAAGAAGACCGTCGAGGGCCTCGCGGTACTTGGCGGCTTGGTCGAGGGTGAGGTGAACGAACACATCGCGGGCCGTCAGCACCGGGAGTTCGTTCGCCACGAGGTGCTTCGGTCGCCCGAGGTAGAACGGGTCGATGTTGTCGCGGAAGCGGCGAACGTCAGCGTCCCTGTACCCCCGAATCATCGGCACCTGTCGCCCGCCCGCCACGCGCTGCATTTGCACGATGCAGTAGTCGGTCATGAAGGCGTTGCGGGACATGCGGAACAGTTCGGGGACGACCACGCGGTAGATGCCGTAGCCCTCCATGAGCGAGTTCTTGATGAGCGTGCCCGTCAAGGCCCACACGCGGTCGGCTTGCGTGGCGAGGTGCTCGCAGACCTTGTGGATGCGGGTCGAGGGTGTCTTGAACATGGTGGCCTCGTCCATGACGAGGATGAACCCGCCCCACCCTTGGATGCTCGTGAAGTCTTGGCACGCCGACTGATAGGACTCGATGAGCACGGTCGGCCCGCTCGCGTTGTTCCACGCCTCCTGTGCGCGCTCACGCTGCGCCGGGGTGCCCTTGGCGACGTAGACCTTCACGCCTTCGGTGAAGCGAGCGAACTCGTCCTCCCATTGCGGCACCGACGACTTCTTGGTGAGCACGACGACCTTGCGGTCGGGGTCGCGCTCCCACAGGTGGCACAGGGCGGCAATGGAC
>RFQD01000315.1 GCA_009925875.1 Microbacteriaceae bacterium
ACGGCCTGAGGAGCGGCGTGTACGCACACGACCCCCCGGGTACTCATTCTTGTCATCATTCCTGCCTTACCTCGTGTGAAGATTCGTCTTCCCCAACGACCTTCGAGGTGTACCGGCAACAACAATGCGCGTACTGAGTGTGCCATGCATCGACGCGATTCCGCAATTCTTTGGTTCCTCGCTTCAGTGAATTCACAGGTGAGTGAAATGGTCCAGTAATCTCGCTCTGACATCCGAACACGTCAGAGGAGAAGCCATGAGCGTGCGCGACGCGTTGACGGGCGTCCTCACGTTGGGACCGACATACGGCCACCAACTTCTTTTTGAGCTGCACACCCGACTCCCTCATCGAGCGGTCGTCAACCCCGGTCAGGTCTATGCGACTCTCAATCGAGTGCGTGCGTCGGGAGGGATCATCGACGGGGGTGTCACAGAGACTAACCTGCCGCTCTACAAACTGACCAGCGATGGGCAACGGGATGCGCACGCGTGGTTGCGCGGAGAAACTCCCATTGACGTGGGTGATTGGACGGAAGTCTTCGATGTCGTCCTCCTCGCTTTCACCCTTCCGCATGTTTCGGTCGGGGACACGTGCTACGGCCTCAGTGAGCAATTGAAAACGTGGTGCACGGTCGCCACATCGGGAGATGAGGACCGCCATCCCCTCATTGCAACAGGACGCGCACGCCATGCGGCGGCACTGCAGTTGTGGCTCGATGACGTTGCCCACGAATCTGCCGGACCAACACGCGTGACGTGGGGGTTCAACGAACAACGACCCGGCCGGGGTCGACGACCCAACCTAGTGAAGTAGCAGACCCGCCTTGTTGAGTACCTGCTTCTCCCCTGCCGTGATGGCAAACGGAAATCTATTTTGCGGCGGTGGCATGGGGCAATTGAAGTGATAGCTAAATGCACAGGGTGGTAGATACGCTCGGTTGAAATCAAGAGTGATTGTTCCGTCGGGGTTCGGGGCGCACAGAAGGAAGCGTCCAACCGAGTACGTCTCATTACCGCTCGTGGCATCCGCAAAAACAAGCAGGAGCGCGCGACCCTCTTGGAAGGCGGCAACCGTGTAGTCGACTCCCTGTACCGTGAACGAGATGTCCGCCGGGATGATCTTCTCCCGCGTGATGCCTTCGTCTTTCAGGTGATCGACTCCGACCGCTCGACCACCTGGAATGGGATCAAACGTGGCCGTGATCACCCAGTCGGGGTTGTAGTCGTAGGCGTCAATTTTCCCGAAGTTCGCCCGATCCTCCGACGACGGATCCCAAATTCGGAGTCCGAATTGTCCCTCCTCGTTCTCGATGACAAATCCCGTTTTGCCATCATCGAAGGAAAGGGTCGACGGACTCTCGCTGCCTTTGGAAAAAACAGTGGTCTCGCCGTCGACTCTGATGTCATTCACCCGGATGCCCGCTGTCGGCGTCGCCCGAACAACCAATCCTCTGCCAGATTCAGGTGCAACTGCCCA
>RFQD01000316.1 GCA_009925875.1 Microbacteriaceae bacterium
ATGCGCGCCAAATCGGCCGCCGCACGATGATCCACGACACGTCGCGCGATCACGAATCGGAACCATTACCCGTCGTCTCGCGCTTGGCGCGCGTGAGTTCCGCGCGGGCACCTAGCTGGTCATCCGTTGGATAAATCACGTCCGTCAGTGTGAGACCGTGCGCCGGCATGATTTTGAACGCGCTCGTGCGTTGCGCGGCATCGCGCACGTCACCGAGATCCGCGAGCGTGAGTCGACCGGAGCCGACTTCGACACACGCACCGACGAGGGCCCGCACCATCGAGTGACAAAAAGCGTCTGCCTGAAGTCGCGCAATCAACGTGCTCGTCTCGTCGCGCGTCCACGTGAACTCTTGAAGTTCGCGAATTGTTGTGGCTCCTTCACGGGGCTTGCAGAATGCCCCGAAATCACGCAGACCGACGAGCGTGGCAGCCGTCTCGCTCATCAGCTCGACATTCAGGTGCGCGGATGTCCACACCGTGCGATGCCGCACCAACGGGTTGCGCAGCTCCTCCCGATCAAGCAGACGGTATTCGTAGCGACGAGCTAGCGGCGAGAATCGCGCGTCAAATCCCGGCGCCGCCTCCCGTAGACCCTTAATGACAACGTCGGGAGTTGAACGAAGCAGGCTCGAGAGTTTTCGCGTGAGTCGAACAAAGTCGACATCGTCGTCGAGATCGAGGTCGACGTGTGCGACTTGACCCGTGGCGTGCACCCCGGCATCGGTGCGCCCGGCCACAACGAGCCGAGGCGCGGTAGTGAGTCGTAGCACCGTGGCAAGCGCCTCCTCAATGGTGCCCTGAACGGTGCGACGATTCGGTTGCACTGCCCACCCAGCGAAATCAGTGCCGTCATAGGCGATATCGAGGCGTACGCGCATGAACTCGAGCCTAGCTTTGCCAATCGTGAAAGAAAGGGCGCCCGCTACAGTTGCGAACGCCCTTTCTCACGGAATGTCGGAACGATGGGCTACTTGGCCTCGTCCGCAGGCGTCTCGTCAGAAGCGGCTTCGTCAGCCGGAGCTTCGGCCGCAGGTGCCTCAGCAACCTCTTCGACGACAGTCTCTGCGACCTCCACTGCAGAGGCGTCAGCTACAACGGTTTCTTCGACGATTGCTTCGTCAACGACCTCGTCAACCGGGGCCTCCACAACGGCGGCAGCCTTGGGTGCAGCGGCCTGAACCGGCTTTGCCTTTGCCGGCTTCTTGTCGAGTTGCTCGAGCACGAGTTCAATCTGTGCCATGGGCGCGTTGTCACCCTTGCGGAAGCCGAGCTTCGTGATGCGCGTGTACCCACCCTCACGCTCTTTATAGAGCGGAGCAATATCCGCAAACAGAACGTGAGTCGCGTCCTTGTTGCGAAGGATACTCAGCACACGACGACGCGCGTGCAGGTCACCACGCTTGGCGAACGTGATGAGCCGTTCGGCAAGGGGACGAAGCCGCTTGGCCTTGGTCTCGGTGGTCTTGATCGACTT
>RFQD01000317.1 GCA_009925875.1 Microbacteriaceae bacterium
AGGCGTCCCACAAGGCCCACGCGTGCTGCACGAGTGCGCACCACTTGTTCACCACGGACACTTGCTGTGCACACGTCGCCAAGGCGGCCGCTTCGGGAAACACGCGTTGGCGAATGGCACGCAAGGCCTCTTGTCGCTCGCGCACACGGAGGGCTTGCGCACACGATTGGCGCTCCGCGTGCAGCTGCAAGTGCGACACGACGCGCTGCACCGCTTCGTGCAACGCCGCGACGGCGCACTCGAGCGCCGCGTGGTCGTCTTTTACGACATGGTCGTCTCCGTCGACGTCACCGTCGACGCCATCGTCAACCATCATCTTGCGCGCAGCCGCCTGCACCAATGTCCATCGGCGGTGCATTTCTCGACAAAGCGCGAGACGGCGTTCGCGCAATGACGTCGCCCACTCGACGCGTCGACACTGCTCCAAGCGGTGCGGGTTCGTCCGGCACGCCTCGCAGCGGTCCACGTCATACCAGACGGTGGTTGGCGCGTCGGCACGCACTTGTTCTTCCTCCGCCAGCAAACGATCGCACTGCGCGCCCAGGTCCGTCACGGCGCGTGCGTGCGCGTGAATCGTGTCGCGGATTCCTTCTGCTTCTCGTAACGACTCCATGTCGTCGATACGGTCATTTGCCGACACGTCCACTGCCGCGAGCATCTCCTCCACCTCCTGTTCACGCGCCCGCAGTTCGTCCACACGCATGTCGGCCCAACGCTTGCCAGAAAGAGATGTCGTTGCTACCAGTGCAACCGTTTCCTGCTGCAACTGTCGTTCACATGCCTCCTCCTCCGCCTGTCGCGCTTGTTGCCACGTCTGCAACGCCTCTGTGAGCGCAGCATGGCGCGTCCGTGCGCGTTCACCCTCCTCCAGCCAGGCGGTGCAGGCAGCGCGGTGTCGTTCCACGACGGCCGTGTCGCAAGAGAGCGGTGGCAGTGCGGCGCGGACATTCGCCGGCAGGTCATCCGTCGCGGCGGTCTTGACGAACTGCAGATGCGGTGGCGGCATTTCTGGATCTTCCGTCGACGACCGCGCAAGACGACGGTGCCGCAGTGTGACCCACTCGCGTTGCCACGCCGACACCTCGTCCAGTTCCACGCTGGCTTGCTCCAGGTCGTCTTGTTCAAGAATGAGTTGTGGACATGCGGCGCGCCATTCGGACGTGTCGAAAAAGGCGTCGACGGGTGTCGGTGTGGGCATGTGCGAGACGGTCGTCAGGTGAATCGTTTCCAACAGCGCAGTGTGTTCCTGTTCAAGCGTCGTGACGACGTCTTGCGACGCGTGCAACTCGTGGGCCAGCGTCGTCACTTCGGCGCGAATGTCCGCCTCGGGCGTATCGTGCGCCGCCTTTTCGATCGCGAGCAGCTGCTGTCGGTGCTTGTGTGCTGCGAGAGCGGTCTGGTGGACAATGTCCCATCGATGGAGCGAAAAGTGCTCAAAGAGGAACTCCTTACGCTCCTTTTGCGACATGTCGCAAA
>RFQD01000318.1 GCA_009925875.1 Microbacteriaceae bacterium
GGCGTGGCCTGAAAATGGCAGAAAAACAGCACATCCTGGTGGTTGAGGACGAAACCGACATTTGCGAGCTGTTGCAGTACGTGTTGGAGCGGGAAGGTTTCGATGTCACGTGCGTCGCCAACGGCCAGCAAGCCTTGGACGCTTCTCGCGCCAATCCTTTCACGCTCGCGGTGCTCGACATCATGTTGCCCGGCATGGACGGCTTGACGTTGTGCCGGAAGCTTCGCGAAGACCCCGTCACCCGGGCCATGCCAGTGGTGATGCTGACGGCTCGCAGTGAGGAGAGCGACGTGGTCGTGGGCCTCGAAGTGGGGGCTGATGATTATTTGAGCAAACCATTCAGCCCCAAGGAACTGGTTGCCCGGATCCGGGCGGTGCTGCGTCGTGTCAATGACCGGACCGTCATCCCGGCCGATCGGGAGCCGGTGGTTCTCAAGCCCCGGACGCCCGCCGCAGGCGGTGTCGTCAATCTGGGGCCCGTGACGATCGACACGGAGAGGCACACGGTGAAGCTGCGCCAGCAGGCTGTCCAGCTGACCCTGGCGGAGTTCAAGTTGCTCTCGTTGCTCATGAGCCGTCCGGGCCGGGTTTTCTCGCGCGACCAGATTCTCGAGCAAATCTCCGGGTCTGACGTGTACGTGATCGATCGCAACGTGGACGTGCACGTCCGCGCCATCCGCAAAAAGTTTGGTGACGACGCCGACTTTATCGAGACCGTGCGCGGCGTGGGTTACAAATGTCGGGAAGCTTGAACCAGACTTCGCGACCATCCGTACCTGACAGATCCGTCGGATTTCTGCGGTCGCGCCTGGTCGCGCGCACGTATACGGGTTTTGTTGCCGTCGTTGTCGGTCTCTCCTTCATCACGACCGGGCTGCAAGTGATGTCGGCCATGCGCGCTGGCGCCAGTGACGCGCTCGTGGGCGACCTGGCGCGCATCGCGCTCTTTGGCCTCGGCATCAGTCTCATCACGGGATTCCTTCTGGCCAAGCGCCTCGCCCAGCCACTCGCTGACTTGATCCGCGTCGCCGAGGCCATGCGCCGCGGGCGTTACGAGGAGCGCGTCGCGCCAATCGATTTTGTGGAACTGAGCAGCATCGGCGAGACACTGAATGTCCTCGGCGAGGAAGTCAGCAGCCGCATTGCCGTCATGTCGCGCGACCGCGCCAGGCTGCGATCGATCCTTGCGGCGATGGTGGAAGGTATCGTCGCCATTGACGACTCGGGGCGCGTGCTGTTCAGCAACCAGGCGGCGTCACGCTTGCTGCGCAGCGATCTGAGGCTCTCCCGCGGCGAGAAGTTCACCGATGTCCCGGCGATCAACCTGTTCGCGGATCTCGTCCGTGAAGCCCGGCAGTCAGGCGCGACGGTGACGCACGAAGTGCGCATGGGCCCGCGCGGGAACGGGACGTTCATCGCGACAAAAGCGTTGCCTTTCGCGACCGAGGCCGGGGAAGGGCAGGCGATCTCG
>RFQD01000319.1 GCA_009925875.1 Microbacteriaceae bacterium
TCATCGCTCCTGGTGCCACGGTAAACCTCGTGTCGTTCATCAACATGGTCTTCCCGGCAACGGATGACCCGGCTGGGTCCGCCGCCGCATTCAACATTGCCCTGAACAACGCACAGACCGAGATGGCCGCCGGGCTCACCGGTCGCATGGCCGCCGGACTTCCCGACGGTTTGGTCGCCACGGGCTGGGAGAAGAACGACGCGTGTGTACCCCAGCTCCCGAACACGGGAATCGACTCGAGCACGTCGGCCGCCGTCGCGCTCGGCGTGAGTGCGCTGGCCGCGGCCGGGCTCGTGTTGACGGTGATCTCGCGGCGCCGTCGCGCACGCGAGAGCTAGTGCAGGGAGCCGTCCGCTTCACCGACGCGCAGCGACGTGAAGCGCACGGTCAAACCTGCACGTGAGGGGCTTGCGCAGAACAGGCCTGCGCGCCACAACAGTGTGGGGTCGAGCGGCGCGAGCCGCACGAGCTGCCACGGCCCGTCGCAGCGGGCTCGCACGGTGAGCGCATCCGTCGACCGACTGATGCGCAGGTGTACCTCGCGCCCCGCCCACTCGGGCACCGGCGCAACCGACCAGTCCGACACCTCGCGTGTCACGACGGCGCCGAGCTGAGGCGCACCGTCGGCGAACTCGACACCTGCCTTGATCCAGTGCTGGTCGTCGTGCCAGACGAGCAGCCCGGCCTGGTCGAATTGCTGGTCGTAGTCGAGCATCCAGCTGACTTCCATTGCCGTGGCGTCGGCGAAATCGTTGAGTAGCGCGTGACCCGTATCGTGCACGAATCCGTACGAGGTGGTGCGCCAGAAGTCGCTGTTCTCGGCCGCGGTCACCAATAAATCGCCGGATGCGCCACCCCCGGTTACGGCGACCGGCGGGTTCACCCACTCACCGGCAGTGAGCTCAACCTCGCGCATGACCCAATGCTCTCACGAGGCATAGACTCACATACAGACCAACGTTCGTGCGACAGCGGCATGCACTCTGCGTGCGCGTTTCGCGTGAGATAACACGGGAGTAATCGTGGCTGACATGAGCAAGTGCCCTTACCCGGGCGCCAATTCCAACACCGGAACGCAGAACAAGGACTGGTGGCCGAACCAGATTGATCTGTCGGTGCTGCGTCGCAACTCGGCGCTGTCGAACCCGCTCGGTGAGAAGTTTGAATATGCGAAAGAGTTCGCCAAGCTCGACCTCGCTGCCGTGAAGAAAGACCTCATCACGGTCATGAAAGACTCGCAAGACTGGTGGCCCGCCGACTACGGTCACTACGGTCCGTTCTTCATCCGCATGGCCTGGCACAGTGCCGGCACCTACCGCACGGCCGACGGTCGTGGAGGCGCGGGCATGGGCCTGCAGCGCTTTGCGCCGCTCAACAGCTGGCCTGACAATGTCAACCTCGACAAGGCCCGCCGCCTGCTCTGGCCGATTAAGAAGAAGTACGGACAGTCGCTCTCGTGGGCCGACCTCAT
>RFQD01000320.1 GCA_009925875.1 Microbacteriaceae bacterium
CTCGGATCGCGCCCGCACGAGGCCACCTGGAATGTGCCGGAAGAGCTGACCAGTCTGCTCGGCGAGGATACCCGACGCCGGGTCACCGTCACCCCCCTCACGCTCGAGATTGATCTGACGCGAGCGCCAGTGGGGGCATCCGATGCCTACCTCCGGTTGCACTTGCTCTCGCACCGGCTCGTCACCCCCAACTCGATCAACCTCGACGGAATTTTTGGGCAACTCGAAAATGTGGTGTGGACCACCGGAGGCCCGGTTCACCCGCTCGATTTCGAGCAGCTGCGCCCCACTCTGTTGCGCGCAGGAATTCAAGCTCAGGGGGTGGACAGGTTTCCGCGCCTCACCGACTACGTAACACCCCCGGGTGTGCGCATTGCCGACGCCGCCCGGGTGCGACTTGGCGCGCACTTGGCACCGGGCACGGTCGTCATGCACGAGGGTTTCGTGAACTTTAACGCGGGTACGCTCGGCGCATCGATGGTGGAGGGACGCATCTCTCAGGGTGTGGTGGTGGGCGATGGCTCGGATATCGGTGGTGGGGCATCCATCATGGGCACGCTTTCCGGCGGTGGCACTCAGCGCATCACCGTGGGCGAACGCAGCTTGCTCGGAGCAAATTCTGGTGTGGGTATCTCCATCGGCAACGATTGTGTGGTCGAAGCGGGTCTCTATGTGACCGCTGGCACGAAGGTCACGTACGTGGCCGGCGAGGAAGTTCGGCACGCCAAGGCGCTCGAGTTCTCGGGCGTCGACAATCTGCTGTTCCGACGAAACTCGCTCACGGGCAGCGTCGAGGTGGTCTCCCGTCTCGGCGCGGGCGTCACTCTCAATAGCGACTTGCACTAGTCGGTGAGAATCCGCTCGACGCGACGGAGCTAAATCTTCAGATACCGCGTGATGGCGAAGTTGGCGGAGAGGGCCGCGAGGACGCACCCGATGACCAGTAGTGCGGGCACGATGATGAGCGCGTCGCCGAGGCTGACGAAGGAGGTCAGCGGAATGTTCACGGCGAGATAGCCCTGAACAAAGAACTGCACGATTCCGACGATGGCTGCTCCCGCCAGGATTGATCCCACGAGGGCCGCAAAGACGCCTTCCATGATGAATGGCGTCTGAATGAAGGCATTGGATGCTCCGACGAGTCGCATGATGCCCAGCTCACGACGTCGTGAAAAAGCAGACAGCCGAATGGTCGTGGCGATGAGGAGGGCGGCGGCAATGAGCATCAAAACGGCCACACCCACCGCGGTGTAACTACCGGCATTCAGCACGGCAAAGATTTGGTCGAGATAGGCTCGCTGATCGGTCACGGCTTCGACCCCCGCCTGACTTCCCAGCGCCTCGACGAGCACCTGGGATTGGGCCGGGTCTTTCAGATTCACCCAGAACGTCTGATTGAGCTGATCGGGCGTCACATACTCGGCGACGGGATTGTCCGCGAACTGCCGCTGAAAGTTGGCGAATG